>JBGPND010000115.1:0-15760 GCA_041487355.1 Acetobacteraceae bacterium
GCGCTGGTAGTGTTCACCTCGGCGGCTTGGCTGGTCCACCGCCGCGTGGTGGCGCGCACGCGCTGATTGATCAGCCGCCGAGCACGAACTTCAGCAGCGACAGTCCGGCGATCAGCCACACGGCGCCGGCGATCGCACTGATGCGTCCCGCTGCCGCCTTCACCACGACGTAGACGATGAAGCCGAGGCCGATGCCCGCGGCAATCGAGAAGGTGAACGGGATGCCGATCGCCACCACCACCGCGGGCACGTATTCGGTGGCGTCGTCCCAGTCGATGTCGCGCAACGCACGCGTCATCAGGCAGGCGACGAACACCAGCGCCGGCGCGGTGGCGAAGGCCGGGATCGCGGTCGCGATCGGCGCGAAGAACAGCGTCAGCAGGAACAGCACGGCGACCGTCACCGCGGTGAGGCCGGTGCGGCCGCCGGCCTGGATGCCCGCCGCGCTCTCGATGTAGCTCGTGGTCGTGCTGGTCCCCAGCACGGCGCCGATGATCGCACCGCCACTGTCGGCCAGCAGCGCCTCGCGCAACCGTGCCACCGTACCGTCGGGACGCACCAGCCCGGCGCGCTGCGTGGTGGCGATCAGCGTGCCCGCGTTGTCCAGCACGTCGACCAGGAAGAAGGTCAGGACGACGGTGGTGACGCCGAGCGACAACGCGCCGGCGATGTCGAGCTTCAGGAAGGTCGGCGCCAGCGATGGCGGTGTCGAAATCAGGCCGTGCAGCTCGGTCAGGCCGAGCGGCAGCCCGAATGCGGCGGTGAGCAGGATGCCGATCAGGATCGCTCCTGGCATGCCACGCGCGGTGAGCCCGGCGATGATCAGGAAGCCCACGCAGGCGAACAGCGTGCCCGGCGTGGCGAGATGGCCCAGCGTCACCAGCGTCTCGGGATTGCCGGTCACCAGCCCCATCTCGTGCAGGCCGATCAGGCCGAGGAACAGGCCGATGCCGGCACCGATGCCGAGCTTCAGCGACATCGGAATGGCGTTCACCAGCCATTCGCGGATGTGCAGCAGGCTGATGATGAGGAACAGCACGCCGGAGAGGAATACGGCACCGAGCGCGACCTGCCAGGGCACTCCCATGCCCTTTACCACGGTGAAGGTGAAGTAGGCGTTGAGCCCCATGCCGGGTGCGAGGGCGAGCGGCAGGTTGGCGAGCAAACCCATCGCGGCGGAACCGATCGCCGCGGCGATGCAGGTGGCGACGAAGGCGGCGCCGTGGTCGATCCCCGCAGCCGCGAGGATCGCTGGATTGACCACGACGATGTAGGCCATCGTCAGGTAGGTGGTGAGGCCAGCCAGCACCTCGGTGCGGACCGACGTGCCATGGTCGCGCAGATTGAACATGTGTCGGCGCTAACCGCCGAGTGCGCCTTGCGTGTTCACATACAGCGCGTAGAGGCCGTGACTCGCGGCCATGAACAGGCGATTGCGCCAGCGTCCGCCGAAGCAGAGATTGGCGCAGCGCTCGGGAAGCGTGATGTGGCCGATCGGCTCGCCGGTCGGGTTGAAGATGCGCACGCCGTCGAGCTCCGTCTCGCCCATCCCCCAGCCGCACCACAGATTGCCGTCGATATCGACGCGAAACCCGTCGGGCGTGCCAGGGCCGGCGTCGATGAACATTCTGCTGGCGCCGAGCGTGCTGCCGTTGACGTCGAACACGCGGAGCTTGCGCGATGGCATGGCGCGCGATTCGACGACATAGAGTTTCGCTTCGTCGGGCGAGAATGCCAGTCCGTTAGGGCCCTGCACGTCGTCGGCCACGACGGTGACCGCTCCCGTCTGGCCGTCGACACGATAGACGTTGGCCGGCAGTTCCGGTTCGTTCTTCTCGCCCTCGTAATAGCCGAGCAGACCGAACGGTGGGTCGGTGAACCAGATCGAGCCGTCGGACTTCACCACCACGTCGTTCGGCGAATTCAGCCGCTTGCCCTGGTAGCTGTCGGCAAGCACTGTGATTGCGCCATCATATTCGGTGCGGATCACGCGGCGGCCGCGATGCTCGCAGGTGACGAGGCGACCCTGGCGATCGCGCGTGTTGCCGTTGGCGTTGTTGGACGACTTGCGATAGACGCTGACCGCGCCGGTTTCTTCCTCCCATTTCAGGATACGGTCGTTGGGGATGTCGCTCCACAGCACATAGCGGCCGTCGCCGAAATACACCGGCCCTTCAGACCAGCGGCAGCCGGTGGCGAGGCGCTCCACCGAAGCGAGCGGCAGGCGATATCGATTGAAGCTGGCGTCCAGCACCTGCACCGCCGGGTCAGGATAGCGCTCGCTTGGTTCCCACATGGCCCTGTTTCCCCTGTTGTTGCACCGATGATGCTGGCGGCGGGCCGTTATCGCAACCCGGCGCGACGCAGATGCGGTGCCAGGCGGAAGGTCAGCGCGAGCAGCAGCATGCGGTAGTCGCTGACCAGCGACCAGATCGGATGGCCGAATGTCTCCGGGCGGTTGCGTTCGATGGCATAGTGCGCGGTCCAGGCGAAGCCGTAGCCGATTGCCGGCGCGGCGATCAGCCAGCGCCAGTCACGTGCGGTGATCGCCAGCAGCAGCGCCGCAAGCGCGAGCAGGCTGCCGGTGTAGTGCAGCGCCCGCGTCCGTGGCTGCGCGTGGGCGCGAAGATAGCGTCGCCAGAACTGGTCATAGGTCACTGAAGCCCCCACCCCAACCCTCCCCCGCTGCGCGGGAGAGGGGGCGTTGAATTCCCCCTCTCCCGCGCAGCGGGGGAGGGTTGGGGTGGGGGAGCCGCGCGCCTTACACCCGTCCGGCATCCACGACCCACAATTGCGCCGTGCACATCCGGCTGTCGTCCGACGCAAGCCACAACACCAGCCGCGTCACATCCGCCGGCGCCAGCTTGGTCTTGAGACATTGGCTGCGGATCAGGTTCTCCTCCGCCGCGGGCGTCAGCCACAGCTTGATCTGCCGCTCGGTCATGATCCAGCCGGGGATCACGGTGTTCACCCGTATCCTGTCCGGCCCAAGATCGCGCGCCATGCCACGGGTCAGCCCCTCGACGCCGGCCTTCGCCGTCGTGTAGGCCGGCATGCCGCCCTGCGCGGTGTGCCAGCTCACCGAACCGAAATTGACGATCGAGCCGCCGCCAGCCGAACGCATCATCGGTGCCACCGCCTGGATGGCGAAGAACTGATGGCGCAGATTGGTCGCCAGCCGCTCGTCCCAGTACTCGACGGTCACGTCCTCGAACTTGTGCCTCTGGTCGTTCGCCGCGTTGTTCACCAGCACGGTGATCGGCCCCAGACGACGTCCCACCTCGGCAATCGCCGCGCGCAAGGCACCGATGTCCTTCAGGTCGCAGTGCTGATAGAACGGCGCCGCGTGTCCGACCGCCTCCAGCCTGCCAACCAGTTCGCGCGCCGCATCGTCGGCGACGTCGACGAACGCCACCTTCGCACCCTGTGCCGCGAATTGCGTCACGTGCTCGGCGCCGATGCCGCTGGCACCGCCGGTGATCAACACCACGCGGTCACGCAGGCTGGGATAGGCTGCAAATTGTCCGCTCATCCCGTGCGCTCCCTCAGTTTCCTCACCACTTCGTCGACGATCTCATCCGGCGGCCGTTCGATCGAGACGACGATCGGACGTTCGCCTTCCCCGGGTTCCTCCAGCGTGGCGAACTGGCTGTCCAGCAGCGTCGGCGGCATGAAATGTCCCTTGCGTGCCGCCATGCGCCTGGCGATGAGATCCTTCGAGCCCTTCAGATACACCAGCGCCACGTCGGGCCGATCACCGATCATGATATCGCGATAGGCGCGCTTCAGTGCCGAGCTGGCGATCACCGCCGACTCGCCCCGGGCACGCATTGCATCGATCTCGCGCGCAATCGCCCGCAGCCATGGCCAACGGTCTTGGTCGGTAAGCGGCGTGCCGGACTGCATCTTCGCAATATTCGCCGGCGGGTGGAAATCATCGCCCTCCACCAGCCGCCAGCCCTCGCGCCTTGCCACACCTTCGGCGATCGTCGTCTTGCCGCTGCCGGAGACGCCCATCACCACGGCGACAGTCATGACTTCGGCGCCGGCTGCTCCACATGGCCGCCGAAACCGAACCGCATCGCCGACAGCACCTTCTCCGCGAAGGTGTGTTCCTGGCGCGAGCGGAACCGCACGAACAGCGACGCCGCGAGCACGTCCGCCGGCACCGCCTCCTCGATTGCCGCCTCGATGGTCCAGCGTCCCTCGCCGGAATCCTCGACATGGCCGGAGAAGCCATCGAGCGTCGGGTCCTTGGCCAGCGCGGAAGCCGTCAGGTCGAGCAGCCAGGAGGTCACCACGCTGCCGCGCCGCCACACCTCGGCGATGTCGGCGACATTCAGCTCGAAGCGCTCATCCGCCGGCAGCTTGTCGGACGCGCGGTTGCGCAGGATGTCGAACCCTTCCGCCATCGCCTGCATCATGCCGTATTCGATGCCGTTGTGGATCATCTTCACGAAATGGCCGGCGCCGCACGGCCCGGCATGGATGTAGCCACGCTCCGCGCGCGGATCGTGTCCCTCGCGGCCGACGGTACGTTCGATCGTGCCGAGCCCCGGTGCAAGGGCGGCAAAGACCGGATCGAGATGATCGACGGCCTGCTTCTCGCCGCCGATCATCAGGCAATAGCCACGCTCCAGCCCCCACACACCGCCCGATGTGCCGCAGTCGATGTAGCGTATGCCCTTCGCGGCCAGCTCCTTCGCGCGCCGGACGTCGTCCTTGTAGTAGGTGTTGCCGCCATCGATGATGATGTCGCCGGCCGCCATCAGCTCGCCAAGCCGGGCAACCGTCTGTTCGGTGATGCGGCCTGACGGCAGCATCACCCACACCGCGCGCGGCGGCTGCAATGCCTGCACGACATCGTTCAGCGATCCCGCGCCTTGCGCGCCCTCCTTGCCCATGCCCTGCACAGAAGATGCGTTCGCATCCCACACCACGCAGGAATGGCCGGCGCGCATCAGACGCCGGGAGATGTTGGCGCCCATGCGGCCAAGCCCGATCACACCGATCTGCATCGTCGTCCCTCCGTTGATCAGCCGTGCCACCAGCGCCCGCCGAGCACGATGCCGCGGCACGCAAGCTTCTGCTCCGCGTTCAGCTTCTCGCCCACCACATCCTCAAACACGAACCGTCCCTGCTCCAGCGTCAGCACGGTCGCATCACCGAGCAGGCCAGGACGCAACGTGCCGCGATCCTTCAGGCGCACCGCCTGTGCCGGATTGATCGTGGTGGCGCGGATCACCTCCGGCAAGGGCACGCCCAGCGCCAGGAACTTCGACATCGTCGTCAGCAGATCATAGGCCGGGCCGTCGATCGAAACGACGTGGATGTCGGACGAGATCACGTCCGGCAGGAACCCCTGCTGCAACATCGCCATCGCCGTCTCGTAGCCGAACGAGCCCTTGCCGTGGCCGATGTCGAAGATCACGCCACGTTCGCGCGCCGCCAGTACGTCCAGCCGCACGGCACCGTCAGGTGCGACCGGCGTGTTCGGGAACGGCCGAAAGCAATGCGTCAGGATGTCGCCCTTGCGCAGACGCGGCATCACGTCGGAACGATATGGCGGCGGCGCATCGAGATGCGTCATCAGCGGCAGGCCGGCATGTTCCGCCACCTCCAGCGCCATCTCCATCGGCGCGATGCCGGACGCGCCGGATGCATTGCCGCCGACGCGCACCTTGATCCCGACCACGAGATCGGCATCGGCCTTCGCCACCTGCAGGCAGACGCGCGGATTGAGCAGGGCGAGGTCGCGGCACTCGCCGACATTGATCTCCTTGGAGAGACCGAAGATGCCGGCGAAGGAGATGTTGAGGAACGGCAGGATGCGCACCTCGGACCGCTCGATCACATGCCGGCGGAAGCCTTTCAGGTTGCCCGGCCCAGCGGAGCCGGCATCGATCAAGGTGGTGAGCCCGCTCGACTTTGCGTAAGCGTCCGGATCGACGCCGAGCGAGGTGCCGCCCCAATAGACGTGGGTGTGCAGGTCGATCAGCCCCGGCACCACGATCAGGCCGGAGACATCGCGCGTCTGCTTCCCGCCAACGAGGTCCGGTCCGAGCTCCACCACCTTGCCGTCGGCGAACGCCACATCCAGCCTGGCGTCCACGCCTTGCGCCGGATCGACGACCCGGCCGCCCTTCAACACGAGATCGAACATGTGCGCCCCCTCTCGCCAACCCTGCCACAGCGCGGCAGTATCGTAAAAGCCGACCGGGGAATGGACCTCATGCCAGACGACATGCTCAGCAACTCCCGCATCACCGCGGCATTCCGGGAAAAGACCCCCGGTTCCGCGGCACTGGCGAAGGAGGCGGGCAATCTGTTCCCGAGCGGCGTCACGCATGATTCGCGGTATCTCGAGCCGTACGGCGTCTACATCGACCACGCCGAAGGGCCGCACAAATGGGATGTCGACGGCAACCGCTATGTCGATTTCTATGGCGGCCACGGTGCGCTGATCCTCGGCCACCGGCATCCGGCGGTCACACAGGCGGTCAGCGAGGCGTTCGGCGCCGGCACGCATTTCGGCGCCAGCCATCCACGCGAGATTCTGTGGGCGCGCGCGATCCAGCGACTGGTGCCGTCGGCGGAACGGGTGCGCTTTACCTCCTCCGGCACCGAGGCGACGCTGATGGCGGTGCGTCTCGCCCGCGCGTTCACCGGGCGTGAGACGCTGCTGCGCTTCCAGGGACATTTCCATGGCTGGCACGACCACATGGCCAGCGGCTATTCGAACCACTTCGACGGTTCGCCGACGCCGGGCGTGCTGGCGGGTGTTGCGGAGAAGGCTGTACTGCTGCCGCCCAACGACATCGCCGCCGTGCGCGATGTGCTGGCGAGCAACAGCGACATCGCGGCGGTGATCCTGGAGCCGACCGGCGCCTCGTTCGGCCAACAGCCGATCGGCGCCGAATTCGTGCAGGAACTGCGGCGGCTGACAGAGCAGCACGGCGTGCTGCTGATCCTCGACGAGGTGGTGACGGGCTTCCGCGTCTCCCCAGGCGGCGCGCAGGTGGCGTTCGGCGTGCGGCCCGATCTTTCCAGCCTCGCCAAGATCGTCGCCGGCGGCCTGCCGGGCGCGGCGGTGGCGGGGCGCAAGGACATCCTCGACCAGCTCGACTTCGCCGTGTCGCAGCGCACGGGGCGCGAGAAGATTCAGCACCCTGGGACGTTCAATGCCAATCCCGTGTCAGCCGCGGCTGGCACCGCGGCGCTGACGGTGATCGCCGAGACCGATGCCTGCGAGCGCGCATCGCGCACGGCGGCGTCGCTGCGCGCGGCATTGAACGAGGTGCTGGAGGAAGAAGGCGTCTCCTGGGCGGTCTATGGCACCTATTCCGGCTTCCACACCTTCCTCAATCCGCGCGGCGAGAAGATCCGGCCCAGCACGTTCGATCCGACGACGCTGACGCTCAATGATCTGAGGTCGCAGTCGAAGGCCCTGGTGAACAAGCTGCGGCTGGCGCTGCTGGTGAACGGCGTGGATGTGAATGGCCGGGTCGGCGGCTTCCTGTCGGTAACGCACACGGCTGACGATGTCGCGCACACCGCCGATGCGTTCCGCCAGGCGGTCCGTATGCTGAAGCAGGAAGGCGAGTTGAACCCATGAGTTTTTGGGCTCAGAGTCTAGCGGCGAGCCATAGATAGGCCATTCCTGCCGATCACGCGACAAAGTGCTCAGCCGGCGCTGAATCTAAACCTGCTCCCCGACACGTACTCCTCGACATCATCAAAGGCGATCCATCGCCTACCGAGGGCCTCGGCCACGGCGCCTGTCGTGTTTGACCCGGCAAACGGGTCAACTACGATGTCTCCCTCCGTTGTCAGCATTCTAATGAAGAAATCAGGCAACGCCTTGGGAAACCTTGCTGGGTGGATCGTCACGCCGTGCGATTTGCATTGCAAAGTGTATGGGTCATTCGCCGCATTGTTCCCCATGATCAAAACACTCTCTGGTACAGCCGGCAGCTCATCGTCAGGGGCCGCAACAAAATTAGACGGTATTGCGCCGTTTCCCTTGATCTCAGCCCAACTCTTCCTGATTTTGTAACCACCTGGCCTAGTGGTTTCCCGCAGCCCCCTCCGCTGCAGCCGATACATATCCGCGCTGAGTTCCCGCTTGAGAACATTCCGATTCGAGGCTTTCGGCCATGGCGTCTTAGATAACCACCAGACGTACTCGACGGAATCCTTTACCCGGATTCGCCGTACGGTCACCCATTCGGCTGGCATCGGCATCTTTGCCGGATTATACCAAAAGCATTCTTGAGCCAAGTGGAAGCCAACATCTTCAATCAGCCTCACCAATAGCTTGAAGTGATATATAGACCGAGTCGGCGTACCCTTATTGTAGCTACCTCCAATGTTAAGCACAAGACTACCGTCATCTGTGAGAGCACGAAACATCTCGCGGGCAAAGTCCAAGAACCATTCTACATATTTTCCCTTTGAGACATTGCCGTAGTCTTTCTTGAAGTGAAGCGCGTACGGCGGGGAAGTCATGAATAGATTGATTGATCGGTCGGGAAGGCCACTGAGAGCCGTCAAGCTGTCAGTCACGTACGCGCAGCCGTATTCCGTCTGGTAGAGTGGTGGTAGGGCGACTAGCTCCGAAACCGACGGGTGACTCTTCGAGAGGAGTGACAACTGCGACAACTCGGCCTCCTTGGTCCGCGCGACTCGTAGAGTGCGTATCATAACACTTGACGACAGTCCGTTAATGCCGTCCTAGCATGCAACTGTGTGGTCAGGATCGATTCTGCCGTTAATGGGTTGTCTATGTCAACCAATTTCTCTGCTGAGGATTGGATCACTCCCGCCGAAGCGGCTCGCGTGAGAGGTGTCTCTCGCCAAGCTATCGCTAAGCTGGTTCGAAGCCATCGCCTGCGTCTGCTCAATGTTGGCGGCCATACGTTTGTCAACAAGGAAGACGTGCTCAACTTTGTTCGTCAGAAACCTGGAAGGCCCAGCGGTGGAGAGAAGTCTTGATGAACTTCTTGCTGCGATTGATCGCCTTGACGCGCCCTCAAAGCAGCGTATTTTCGACACTATCAGAGATCACGTCACCATTCACCGTCTGGAGGATGACTTTGGAATTCCGGCCCAGATAATCCTGGAAGCGATCAGTCGAGCCGGCGATTTAACGCAGCGAGGGGTTAGAGGTGTCATTGCAGAGACGGTCTTCGCGACAAGGGTTGCCCCAAACGTAATCGATTGGCAAATCGACACCCCTGTTGGTGACCATCCATACGACGTTCGTTTGAGGCGGAATCATCATCATGTTCGCATCCAAGTGAAGATGCAGCGCCGTGCGCGTGGCGAGCCTTTGATGAAGGCAAGGCTCAAAGGCGGCGGTAAAGATCATTACATTGTGGAGGTACAACGGACCAGGACAGGTCAAAAGGCTGGAATAGATACTCGTCCGTACCGGTACGGAGAGTTCGATCTCCTGGCTGTTTGCATGCAGCCGTCGACACGTGGTTGGATCGACTTCCTCTACACCTCTGTTTGGTCACTGGCTTCGAAAAGGAATGAGGCAGCCTCCAGTCCTAACCAGCCCGACGAACATGCCATCATCCAGACCATGCAGTTTGTTCCACCGTTTCCGGCCGAGGCTGACCTACACTGGACCTCTGATCTGAATATGGCTCTGGAAAGGGCTCTCGTCTCGCGCGCAAGCGGTCGGTCGTCAGGGCCTGATCCCGTCTAATGCAATGGAAAATTCCTTCCTCAACTAGGCTGCTTCGGCGAGCTGCCGCGGGCGGTAGATCGCGATGTGGGTGACGCGTGCCAGTGGCGTGCGTTCGTTCGCCAGCACCAGCGCGTCGACCTCGACGAACTTGTGGCCCTTGTGCTCGTAGTTCTGCGTGACGCGGGCGCGTGCGCTCAGCGTGTCGCCGATGTGCGCGATGCCGAGGTTCTGCACCTTGCTGCCGACATGCATCCACGCCGGTAACACCACGTTGTGCGACAGCACCCAGTTGCAGCAGCGCAGGATGGTGCCGGGATGCACGATGCCTTCCGCCGCATACAGCGGATCGGCCTCGCGCGTGTCCTTCAGGTCCTGCGCATGATAATCCGCCGTGACGAGCAATGGATTCATGCCGAGCCATGAACCGACGACGAGCGAGCGTTCATCGGCGGGCGGACGAGACTCATGCGCAGGTGGCGTGGCTGACCGGAAGTCGGCCAGCGACGGCGCGGCGACAGCGGACGGCAATGTCGCCAATCCGGTGGCGCAGATCTCGCCATGGCTGCGCACCTGCAGCGCGAGACCGTCGGCCGTCTCTTCGGCGGTGATCTCAGCGATGTCGCCTTCATAGACAGGCTTGGCAAACTTGCAATCGCCGGTGCCGCGCTCCAGCCAGGCGCGGCCCCAGTGCGCCAGCGGCAGGTGCGTCATGTAGGCGTAGACGTGCACCCCACCCACGAGGCCGCCGGTGAAGCCGAAGCGTCGCGCGGTGGCGTCATCGTGGATCTTGTTCTCCGACGCCTTCGCGGTGTTGTACGCCGACACGTGGTAGGGCTGGAGGGACATGGCGATCGTCCTTGTGTCTGATCGTCATGGCCGGGCTTGACCCGGCCATCCACCCCCAGCCATCGGTGCGTGGATGGCCGGGCCAAGCCCGGCCATGACAATAGAGTATCGTCAGTTCAGCGCCCAGACGCCGACCTCATACCCCGGCACGAAATTGCGGTTGTTCATGTCCGGATTGCGGTTGACGAACACGCGATTGAACATCGGGTGGCGCATGCTGCGCGTCTCGTGCTCGATGCGGAAGATCGGCTTGTTGGTGTCCACATCGACGATGTCGAGGAAGCGGTACTGGTGCTGATCGCTCTCCTCACTGATCAGCCCGCGCTCCAGCAGCTTCCGGTGCGGGCCGGAGAAGTCAGCGAGCGTGATCTGGATGTGGTGGCCATCATATTCGGGCAGCTTCTTCTTGGTCTCGCGGTACGTCACCTTGCTGTCAGCAGACGTATTCGCCCAGGCATACGGGCCGCACTCGTCCTTTGCCACACCGGCGATGCCGCCGAGAATGTCGGTGTAGAAGCGCGCGATCGCCGAAAGGTCGGTGCCGGCCGGCACGTCGAACTCGACATACGGCATGCCGACGCGAAGCTGGCCGAACCTTGCCGGATCGGGCGCATGGACGCGGATGCGGTTGCCCCACGGGCAGGTGGTTTCCACCACATCGCCGACCTGTTTGAAGCTGAACCTGGTCCCTTCCAGGAACTTCTTCGCGTAGTCCAGCCGCTTCAGCAGCGCCTCCAGGTCGGGCAGCACCAGCCCGGTGGTGCCGCGCACCACCTGCGGCGCACGCGTCGGCAGGTGGAACTGGCCACGGCCGACATTCACCCACATGTTCTCCAGCCCTGCCATCAGGTAGGGATCGCGCGTCAGCCCCAGGCCCATCAGGTAGAAGGCGATCGCCTTGCTCTGATCGGGCACAGTGACATTCACGTGTCCAAGCTCGACGATGTTGCCGAGATCCTCGACCGCCCGATCGAATTGCGGCTTTGTGGCCATCGTGTCGTTCATTTCCAGGGGTCCCCTCTGCCGGTTTTCCATCCGTTGGCGCATGATACTGCCGGGCGGCGCTTTCGGTCCATGGGGGCGCCCCCCGGGTCAAGCCCCGGGGGCACGCTCAGACAAGGGGGAAGCGACCAATGGCGGCAGAGACGGGCCTGGCGATGGGCTGGGAGGAATGGGCGCGTCACGACGGTATGGCGCTCGCCGAACTCGTGCGGACTCGGCGGGTGAGCGCACAGCAGGTCACCGCGCAGGCGGCTGCGGCGGTTGCCCGACTGAATCCGAAGCTCGAAGCCGTGATCGAGGTGTTCGACGATACGCGAGCCAATCCGGATGTCGATGGCCCGGACACGTCGGGAAAGCTGTACGGCGTGCCGATCTTCCTGAAGGATCTCGGCTCCGGGCTGAAGGGACGCACGCAGGATTCCGGCTCGGCCTTCACCAAGGGCACGCGCATCGCTGCCACCGATCCGACGGTGGAGAATTTCCTGCGCGCCGGCCTGGTGCCGCTCGGCCGTTCCGCCACACCCGAGTTCGGCATGACCTTCGACACCACCACCGACTACCGCGGCGGCGTCAAGGTGACGCGCAGCCCGTGGAATCTGCAGCGCACGCCAGGCGGCTCATCCGGCGGCTCGGCGGCTGCGGTGGCGGCAGGCGTGGTGCCGCTTTCCATGTCCTCGGACGGCGGCGGCTCGACGCGGATACCGGCGTCGTTCTGCGGCCTGGTCGGGCTGAAGGCCTCGCGCGGCCGCGTGCCGCAGCCGCTGGCGCGCAACGAATACGTCACGCGCATCAGCATCGACGGCGTGGTCTCGCGCAGCGTGCGCGACACCGCCGCGGTCTACGACTACCTGAGCCGCGTCCCCAACGGCGGCTCGTTCATCAAGATGGCCGCGCCCACCGGCTCCTATCTCGATGCAATCGCGCGCGAACCGGGCAAACTGAAGATCGGCCTGTCCACCGCACGCTGGGGCCGCGGCACCGACACCGACCCCGAAGTTGCGGCGCGCGTGCGCGAGGCCGCACGGCTGCTGGAATCGCTCGGCCACGCGGTGGAGGAACTGAACGACGATGCGATCTGCGACTGGGAAACCATGTGGTGGGGCTACATCACCCAGTGGATCAGCAGCCGCTCGCTGTTCACCACGATGGCGGCGGACAAGGGCATCGCCACCAGCGACCTGAAGAAGCTGCTGAACCCGATGACCTGGCGGCACTACGAAGCGGCCGACCGCTACGACAAGTTCGACATCTTCCGCATGATGAACGCGAACAACACCGTCACCCGCCAGTTCGGCGCGCTGATGGAGCGCTACGACATGCTGCTGACACCGACTTTGGCGATCCGCGTGCCCGAGGCCAATGGCCCGTACTCGCTGTTGCGCGACGAACCGCTCGATCCGTGGGTGAACCGGCTTGCCGATGCCTGCCGCTACACCATGCCCGGCAACGAGACCGGACTGCCTGGCATCAACATCCCGGCAGGTCTGGATAGCGACGGTCTGCCGATCGGTGTCCAGCTCCACGGCAACTTCGCACGCGAGGACCTGCTGCTGCAGCTCGCCGCACAGATCGAGCGGGCGAAGCCGGAGTGGTTCGGTGCCATCCCACCGGTGCACGTGACGAAGGGCGACTGATCCCACAGCGATGCTTGAGGACGGAAGAAGGGCCGACGGTAGAAAACCGTCATGGCCGGGCTTGACCCGGCCATCTGCGGCGGCAGATGGCCGGGTCAAGCCCGGCCATGACGAGAAATACAGAGCTCGCGTGGGCATCTCCGCACTCCTCTCCTCATCCACCTTCCTGCGCCTGTGGGCGATCGGCGGCTGCGTCAACACGATGCGCTGGTTCGAGGTATTGACCGCCGCGCTGTTCACGCTCGACGCGACGGGATCGGGCCTCGCTGTCGCCGTGGTAACAGCCGCGCGAACAATGCCCATGCTGCTGCTCGGCGCGTTCGCCGGCGTGATGTCGGAGGCGGTGAACCGCAAGCGCGTATTGCTGATCGGCCAGATTGTTTCCGGGCTGGCCTCGGCGGCGATCGCCGTGCTGGCCGCCTTCGGCACCGCGCGTCCATGGCATATCGGCATCGCCGCGCTGGTTGCCGGCACCGTCTGGTCCACCGAGATGTCCACCCGCAGGCGCATGGTCGGCGAGTGCGTGGAAGGCCCACTCGTTCCGCGGGCGCTGGCACTCGACACGGTCACCAATTCCATCACCAGGCTGATCGGTCCGATGGCCGCGGGTGCCGCTTACCAGACGATGGGACTTGCCGGTGCCTACACCGTATCCGTGTGCGTCTATCTGGTGGCGGTGATCCTGGTGGCCGGGCTCGGTTACCAGCAGACCAGCCGCAAGATCGTGCTGTCGCATGTGCCACGCGACCTCGCCGAGGCGTTCGCCTTCGCACGCGGGCACCTGACCATCGGTGGCGTTCTCGCCGTCACCATCGCGATGAATCTGTTGGGCTTCTGCTATTCGGCTCTGGTCGCGCCGATCGGGCGGCAGGTCTTCATGGTCTCGCCAACGCTGACCGGCATGCTCGCCGGCGCCGAATCATTCGGCGCGCTGCTCGGCGGGCTGTGGCTGACCGGCGGCGATCCGCGATTGAGCGGGCGCACGCTCATGGTCGGTGGTTCGCTGTTGTTCCTGGTCTGCGTGATACTGATGCCGTTCGCGCCGGCGTTCCCGCTGGCCTGCGCGCTGCTGGCGACCGGCGGGATCGGTTCGGCCGCGTTCGCCAACATGCAGACCTCGCTGATCGTGCTGCACGCGCCGCCGCATATCCGTTCGCGGCTGATGGGCTTGCTGACCGTGTGCATCGGCATGGGTCCGCTGGGGATACTGCTGATCGGTTTCCTGGCCGACCGCTTCGGCCCATTGGTGGCGGTGGACATCATGGCGCTCACCGGGCTTGTCGCGGTCAGCGCAATCGGGCTGGTATGGCGCCGGAATGACCGCCAGAAGGCCGTGCCTGCGACCGGCGGTCGGGAACCCGGACTGGCCACCGAGGACTGAACGCCGGCTTGCCTTGGAACAGGTCACGCACTGTGCCAACCTGCCTGCCACGATCGTCAAGCAATCAATGCCACCCTGCGGAAGGACAACGGCCATGCAAGACGCCAGCGTAGAACTGAAATTTCTCTCCGGTATCCGTGTCGTCGATTTCACCCAGTTCGAAGCCGGACCCTCCTGCACCGAGGCGCTGGCCTGGCTCGGCGCCGAGGTGGTGAAAGTCGAAAACCCGAAGACCGGCGATCCGGGCCGCCGGCTGCGGCCAGGGCAGCCCGACGACGACCCGTATTACTTCCACATGTTCAACGCCAACAAGAAATCGATCAGCGTCAACCTGAAGTCACCGCGCGGACTGGAGCTGGTGAAGGACCTGCTGCGCAAGGCGGATGTCTGCGTCGAGAACATGGCGCCGGGCACGATCGAGCGACTTGGCCTCGGCTACGACGTGGTGCGCGAGCTGAACCCTGGCATCATCTATTGCCAGGTGAAGGGTTTCGGCACCGGCAGCCCGTACGAGAAGAATCTGGCCTTTGACATGATCGCGCAGGCGACCGGCGGCACCATCAGCGTGACCGGCGAGAAGGGCAGGATGCCGGTGAAACCCGGCCTGTCGCTCGGCGACACCGGCACCGGAATGACGATGGCGATCACCATCCTCGGCGCGCTGTATCGCCGTGCGGCGACCGGCGAAGGCCACCGGTTGCAGGTGGCGATGCAGGACGCGATGCTGCACTACATGCGCACCAACTTCTCCACCCAGGCACGCAGCGGCAAGGCGGTGGAGCGCGACGGCACGCGGTCGGGCGGCGGCAGCAACGCGCCGTCGGGGCTGTATCCGTGCGCGCCGGGCGGGCCGAACGACTACGTCTGGATCATGACGAGTCGGGCGAATCCCGAACACTGGGCGCGGCTGTGCAAGGTGATGGGACGCGAGGAGCTGATCGGCGATCCGCGCTTCACCACACCGGCCAACCGCGTGAAGAACGATGCGGAACTGGACGCGATCATTGCCGCGTGGACACGCACGCGCACCAAGCAGGAGGCGATGGAACAGGTCGGCGGCGTCGGCGTGCCGGCCGGCGCGGTGTTCGACACGATGGAGTTGCACACCGACCCGAGCTTCGAGCAGCGCGGCATCATGCAGGTGATGCAGCATCCGAAGCATGCGCCGTTCAAGATGCCCGCCTGGCCGGTTCGCGTGGA
>JBGPND010000116.1:0-15732 GCA_041487355.1 Acetobacteraceae bacterium
CCGCCGCCAATGCCACCTTCGCCTTGAAATCAACGCCGTGCTTCTTGCGAACATTCGCCATCTGTCGCCCCTGGCCTACCGGCCGTTCTAGGGGCGAGAGTCTCTCTTAGCCACCTGTCCAGTTTTCGGGGGCCACCTCATGGTTTCTGTTTCATCGCCTTCGGGAAGCCGCTGCTGATCCTTCGCCCGCCCCGATCGGTGGCGAGGGGAAGATCATCGAAGCGGATGAGGTCTACATCGGCGGCAAGGAGAAGAATAAGCACGCCAACAAGAAATTGCACGCAGGGCATGGTCCTGTGGGCAAGATGGTGGTTGTCTCCCTGGTGGAACGGGACGGCAAGACCCGCAGCTTTCACGTCGCCAATGTCAGCGCCAAGACCTTGCGCCCGATCATGCTGAAGCATGCAGATCAGAAATCCCGCCTGATGACGGATGAAAGCGCGATCTACCCAGGGATTGGCGCCGAATTTTCCGGACACGAGTCAGTCAACCACTCCAAGGGAGAATATGTTCGGGACGACGCCTACACGAATTCAGTTGAATCCCATTTTGCTCTGTTCAAGCGCGGCGTTTACGGCACTTTCCACAGCATTAGCGAAGCCCATTTGCACCGTTATCTGGCCGAGTTCGATTTTCGCGCCAACACACGAAAGTTGACCGATTGGGAACGCAGCGCCGCGTTGCTGAAAGGCACTCAGGGGAAACGATTGTTGTATCAACAACCTGACTGAACCTCGCACAACTAAGCAGTTTGCGCGTGCTTTTCGACGCTGGCGAGATAGGAAGCCAGCCTAATGTTCCATTCGCCACAGACGGATACACACGAAGGCGAGCGCCCCTCCGATGGCACCCAAACCTCCATCGCTATAAGGGCCGCCGCCGCTCAAATGGTACCCCGCGTATCCTCCGAATATCGCGCCCGCCGTCAGACCCGAAGCCCAAATGGCGGCAGTTCTCATTGCGCGGCGGGTGGCGACTGATGTCGCCCTCTGGTGGGTTTCGTTCGATCCCGAGTAGGCTTCTCCTTGCCACGGTCCCGCTTGGGACGTGGCTGGGGAGGGGTCTTCAGCAGCCGAAGGAGCAAAGCATCCCGGCGCTGGCCATCGTCGCTTCCCTGATCGCTCATGGGGGAGAGATAGCATGATGTGGATTACGATGCCACGACTGCCTGCTGCCAAACTTCAGGCCGTGTTGGACGAAATCGACACTGGGTCTCATCGCGCAACAGCCTTAGTGGCGGGCGCGTTTGTTGAAGAGCATCTTACATTGCTCATTCGCGATAGAATCCAGCGCGACAGCAAAATGGAGGATGAAATGTTCCGCCCCGGCGGCCCGATAGGGGACATGGGAATAAAAATCAATCTAGGCTACTTCTTGGGTCTTTATACAAAGGTCGCACGGAAGGAATTAGATACGATCAGACGTATCCGGAATAAATTTGCGCACTCCATTGAGATGGATAATTTCAACAAGTCACCTGTGAAAGAATGGTGCATGAACCTAAACCGATGGACGAAAGTTAAAATACTGGCGGGGTCTGGATCTTCCAAGAAAGATCTTACGCTATCAATGGAAGAAGGCGAATATAAAGGACATAAACCCCCTCTTGTCAGAATAAAAGATGGGGGATCAGAAAAAAATCCATATGACCGATATTTAGTAGCCTGCGAGTTCTATGTAGGCATGTTCACGATACTTAGCGACATTGACCGAAACTTACTTTGGAAGAAATCGCTCTTTTAGAATCGAAGGAGCGGCGAGAAGCATCGCGCGAAATATTCGGCCTACACCATCTTCCAAGGTATCAAATACCGTCGTGTAGCGGGCAAGCTCAGCCGCCCCCGCCTCGATCATCTCGGGCGTGACCTCGACCTCATCAGTTGGTTCGTTCGCCGGCCTGTCAGGGCCATCTACTACATCATGTGTCATGGTATCTCGACCGTATAGTTCCCGTGCGAAACGGCTACCTCGAAATGTCTGCCCTGGTTCGACCGGCCACGTTGAAGCTGATGATGTCGGCCCCGTCATTTGGCCTCGCTTTGCAGCCCGTCAATCGGTTCATGCTAGAACGGTTCATGTTCTCAGGCTTTGAAATTCCCCTTGATGGCGTTGGGAAGAAGCATATCTCAAGTTTCGCTATGACGTGCCGGCATTGAAGATCCTGCGTCGTTCGGGATGTATGCGACGAAAAATTTTACAGGAACAGAGAGTAAGTTTGTAGTTCAGCAGCAGGCGCAAGATGACACGACTGACCAGGACAGAAAGAAATGACCACAAGGCCCTGCTTAGCGAATGGCACTCGCCATCTGAGATGAAGGCTCGGGCTGAGCACCTAATGCGTGGATTGGGTCATGAAGACCTTTTCAATCAAACCGATCTGACCTTTATACGGGAAGCGTGGCTCGCGGGAGTCTTTGGTGAGAAGCGTGGTGCGTCGTCAGTCCGACTGGTTCATGCGCCACGACCGGATTTTGAAATGCAGCTTGGGGATCAGATCGAGGTATACGAATCGGTCGAGGCTGATCGCCTTGACCGAAAGCGGAGCCGAGAATACACCGCACACCCTACGGGTGAAAATCCCGTCGAAGATTGGCCTAGTGAAGAATGGGCAACGGCAGAGCTAGCTGCGGAAGCAATCTATGATAAAGCGTTAAAGAAGGCAACGCGCTATCAAGCACTCACAAAAACAAATATACCCTATCCACCAAATACAAGTCTTTTTATCTACCTCAACCTCGAAGATGGTGGCCTAACTCTTGATAATGGTGTGCATCACTCTGCTATAGAAGCGACCTTCTACACTGCTGTCGAACCGGCTATACGATGGTTCTCATCGATTTGGATTCTTTGGGATGGTCGCCCTTATCGAGTCTGGCCCACATCTGCGGCTGTGCCAAAATAAATAAACGCACCGAGCGATGATGTGGCTGGCGCAGATCGGCGGCCTCCGTCGATCATCCTGACCACTCCGACCACCCTGACCCGCCTACGGTCAGGGTGGTCGGAGTGGTCAGGATGATCGACCCGTTCGGAAATCCCCCTCGCTGACCGTCGCTGAAAACTGGCTTTCAACCATGGTTTCCACATCCAGGCTGACCGTATCCAGAACCATCTGTTTTCGTCGGCAGGTTGCGTCGAGGAACGTCCCATTGGCCGGCTTTTCCGCCGTCGTGTTCATGTTCCGTTCATGTCTCTGGTGCATACTCGGGTGCCCGCAACCGCGCCCGAGGAGCCCGCCCCATGACAATCCCGCCCGACCTCGCCTTCCTCGAACAACTGATCGGAATCCTCGCCGGCACATGGCCCTCCGACGGGTCGGCGGACGACCACGGCCGCATAGCGCGCGCCGCACTCGAGGCCTTGTAACCGCGCGATATGGTCGAGGCCATGCTCGCCGCCCGCATCATCGCCGCGCACCACGCCTCCCTGGATGGCTACCGCCGCGCCGCACGGCCCAACCAGCCGCCGGCTTTCGCCAACCCATGCCCCGGGCTCTTGACCCGGGGGGCAGAGCGGCACTGCGGCAATCCTGTCCGGCGCGTTCTGCCGCCTGCTGCACGTGCTGGAGTGGCGGCAGAACCAGCCGCTGCTGCCTGTCAGCCAGGAGGAACCGCGTTGGCGGCGATAAGACCCCATGCCAAGTGGAGCCACCGGCTGAAGAATGGGGCGCCGGCCGGTGATCCCTCCACCGCGCCTCGGTGCGGCGCCCACACGAGGGCAGGCACCGAATGCCGCCAGCCGGCGATGCCGAACGGTCGTTGCCGGATGCATGGCGGCCGCAGCACCGGGCCGCGCACCGCCGACGGCCTCGCGCGCCTCCGCGCCGCGCACACCACCCACGGCTTCTGGAGCCAGGAAAGCCGCGCCTTCCGCCGCTTCACCTCGGCGCTGTTGGCACGGACGCGGCTGCTGTGCGAGCTGGTGAGACCTCGGTCCGCACCCAGGAGCTCGCGGTCCGCAAAAATCCCCGGCCGTGGCGATTAAACCCCATGCCAAGTGGAGCGACCGCCTGAACAATGGGGCGCCGGGAAGCCACGACGATGGACCAGTGCCGCGCGGCCCACGCCGATCCGTCCGATGCAAGCGGGAATCCAGGGGCTGCAAACAGCAGCACCGTCCCCGCTGGATGCCTGCAATCGAGCGTGTGAAGTGCCCGGCCAATCGACCCACAGTGTCATTGCGAGGAGCAAAGCGACGCGGCAATCTCGTGCCCGGTGCGCACTGACCTCGGGATTGCCGCGTCGCTTTGCTCCTCGCAATGACAGTTGGACGAGGCATGCGTTACCGCAGCCGAAGCCGCGCCTTTTGGCCCCGGCGCAGGATGACGACGGCACGCTGACGGAAGCGGGCGGCCAGCCGAATGAGACGCCGGGGATCCCCGGCCACCAGCAGCATTGCCTCGCGCCAGCGATGCAGCGATCCGTCCGCATCCAGCACCGCGAACCGATGCAGGCGCTGTCGGAGACGCTGCTGCATGCGACTGTTCCAGCCATCCGGCATGCGGCGCGACAGCGGATTGCAGGCAGTCAGGAAGACCGCCGTGCTGGCGTTCAACCGGTCAAGCAGCACGTTGGGACACTGTCGACCAATGCGCACTCCGATTCCGGCGGCCCGGTACGTCGTCTCACGGTAGGCGCGCAGCAGGCGTGGTGAAATCCGAGCCATCAGCCGGACAGGCGGTCCCTCGCTTCGGCGAATTCCACGTCCCGGTGCACATGCACCGACATCAGCACGCCGAAGCCGATCATCACCGTGATCATCGCCGAACCGCCATGCGACACCAGCGGCAGCGGCACGCCGCCGACCGGAATCGCGCCCATCACCATGGCGATGTTGACCAGCACATAGAGGAAGAAATTGGTGGCAATGCCGAACGCCACCAGTCGCCCGAACTGGTGCCGGCAGCGCAGCGCGATCGCCATTCCGCCCAGCACGATCAGGCACAGCAGCGCCATCACCGCCACGCCGCCGACGAAACCGAACTCCTCGCCGATCATGGTGAAGATGAAGTCGGTCTGCTTCTCCGGCAGGAAATCCAGATGGCCCTGGGTGCCCTGCAGGAATCCCTTCCCCCACGTCCCACCCGAGCCGAGCGCGATCTTCGACTGGATGATGTTGTAGCCGGCGCCGAGCGGATCGCTCTCGGGATGCAGGAACGTGTCGATCCGCGCGCGCTGATAGTCGTGCATATGCGAGTAGGCGATGCGCGCCGCGAACGGGATTGGCAGCGCGACCAGGGCGAATTTCCACCAGCGGACGCCGGCGGCGAAGAACATCGCGGCGCCCAGCACCGCGGTAATCACAGCCGTGCCAAGATTGGGTTCCTTCACGATCAGCGCCACCGGCACCAGCACAGCGATGGTCGGCGGAATGAGAAACAACGGGTTGCCGATCCGCTCCCACGACGCACGGTGGAACCAGGAGGCAAGCACCAGCACGAGCGCGATCTTCATCAGCTCGGACGGCTGCAACTGTAGCCCACCGAACTCGATCCAGCGCTGCGCGCCCTTGCCGAGGTGCCCGAACCGCATCACCAGCACGAGCAGTACCAGAGCCACCACATAGCTCGGCCAGGCGAGCCGTGCGATGAAGCGGATGTCGACCAGCGCGATGCCGATCATCAGCACGAGGCCGGCGGCGAAACGCAGCACATGGCGCGAGGCGTAGGGTTCCGGCGCGCCACCGGCGGCACTGTACAGCGCGGCATAGCCCACGCCGGCCAGGGCGCAGAGCAACAGCACATAGAGCCAACTGATCTGCCAGACCTTGGATCCCAGATCGAATGAGGTCTTGCGCCAGAGACGCCCTTCCCTCATCGCGGCACCTCGCGTTGGGCGACCTGCGCGCCGAGCCGTTCGTCGCCGCCGCCCGGGTCCCGCTGCAGCGTGTCGGTCATGATGTCGCGGGCAATCGGGCCGGCCGCGGCGGCGCCCGCATTGCCGTGCTCCACCACGACGGAGAGTGCGTAGCGCGGCGCGTCGTACGGTGCATAGGCGACGAACAGCGCGTGCGGGCGGAATTCCCAGGGAAGCTTCGAGCTGTCGAAATTGCCCTGCTCGCGCTGTTCGCGCGACACGCGCCGCACCTGCGACGAACCGGTCTTGCCCGCCATCTGCCAGCGCTGATCGGGCAGCTTGGCCAGCGGCGCCGTCCCACCCTGCTCGTTCACCACCGCCCACATGCCCTCCCGCACCACATGCAAGGCGCGCTCGGAGAGATTGAGGCCCGGCCAGTCCGACGGCTGGGATCCCGGCTGCAGCACGCCGGCCAGCTTGCGCGTCAGATGCGGCTCCACCTTGCGCCCGGTGGCGACGCGCGCCGCATAAGTCGCAAGCTGCAGCGGGGTGACCTGGATGTATCCCTGGCCGATGCCGGCGACGACGGTGTCGCCGAGGTTCCAGGGATAGCCCTGGCCGATGCGCCACTCGCGCGTCGGCATGAACCCGCTGCGCGCACCGGGCAGGTCGATCTCCAGCGCCGTGCCCAGACCGAGGCGATGCGCCATGGCCGCGATGCGGTCGATCCCGGTGCGCTTGGCCACCTCGTAGAAAAACACGTCGCAACTGTTCTTCAGCCCGCCGCGCAGATCGAGTGTACCGTGCCCGCCCTGGCGCCAGCAATGGAACCGAGCGTCGCCGAGGTCCAGGTAGCCGGGACAGTAAACGACGTCGCCAGGCGTGATGGCGCGTGCCTCGAGCGCGGCCATTGCGACCGCCATCTTGAACGTCGAACCGGGGGCATACAGCCCGGCCGTCGCGCGGTTCATCAGAGGCGTACGCTTGTCGTGTGCCCACTCGCTCCACTGTGCCTGCGACACACCGGAGTTGAACAGGGCAGGATCGAACGACGGGTTGCTGACCATCGCGAGCACCTCGCCATTGCGGCAATCCAGCACCACCGCGCTGGCGCTCTCCCCGCCCAGACGGCCGAGCACCGCCTGCTGCAGTCCGGTGTCGATGGTGAGCCCGACGTCCTCGCCCGGCACGCCTTCCTGGCGATCCAGCTCGCGGATGACCCTGCCCAGCGCATTCACCTCGAGCTGCACCGCGCCGGCGCGACCGCGCAGATCGAGGTCATGCTGCTTCTCCAGCCCGGCCCGCCCAACCCGGATCCCAGGGAGTGCAAGCTCCGGATCGTCGGCGACATCCGCCTCGCTCGGCGGCGCCACATAGCCCGTCAGATGGGCGAACTGCTCGCCGGACGGATACATGCGCGTGGTGCCGACATCGACCAGGATGCCCGGCAGATCGGGCGCATTCACCTCGATGCGCGCCATGTCGTCCCAGGTCAGGAATTCACGCAGCATGACCGGGATGAAGCGACGACGGCGATGCACCTCGCGGTCGATGCGTGCGCGCTCGTAGTCGGCGAGGGGCACGATACGCGCGAAATCGTCGAGCGTGGCGGACACGTCGTTGGTCTGTTCCGCGATCAGCAGGGCGCGCCAGTTCAGCTTGTTGCCGGCGAGGACGATGCCGAACCGGTCGAGGATGCGTCCGCGCGGCGGCGCGATGAGCCTGGCGCTGACGCGGTTCTCCTCGGCGAGCGTGGCATAACGCCCGCCCTCGACCACCTGCACCTGATACAGCCTGGCGGCCAGCCCGCCGAGCAAAGCCACCTGGCCGCCCATCATCAGCAGTGCGCGGCGGGTGAACACGCCAGTGCGGCGTGTGTCACGCCTCATGCTGCGTCCCCCAGCGTCATGGCCGTCCCCGGACTTGATCCGGGGATCGACCCGGCCATCTACGCACCGGCCGCGGGGCAGATGGCCGGGTCAATCCCCGGATTAAGTCCGGGGACGGCCATGACGTAATGAAAGGCAACATCAGGCGCGCTCCGGATCGGCGATCGTGCGGTGCGCTCCGGTGAACAGGATGGCGAGTGCCGGATAGAGCGCGGTGGTCAGCACCGCCTGGAACAGCGCCGGGGCGAGTGGCAACAGGCGGAACGACAGCAGCGCGGTGAGCGCCCAGCTCAGCATGGCGGCGCCAGCGGCAAAACCGGCAAACGCGAACCAGACAGGCAGGAAGCCCTGGCGGGTCAGCACGCGGCGCGAGCGCAGCGCAAGCCCGTGTGTGATGAGCAGGGTCAATACCCCGACGCCGAGCGGCAGGTAGGCCAGCAGGTCGAACAGCACGCCGATCAGGAACACCACCGGCGGCGGCATCGCGGCCGGACGGAACAGCGACCAGAAGTATACGCAGGCGAGCGTGACGGCGGGCAGCAGCGCGGCCTGATCGGTGATGCCGAGCGGCGCTTCGGCGAGCAGCATCAGCAGGATCGCGCAGCCGGCTGGAAAGGCGTGGCGCGCGGCGATGTCGAGCCGACGGCCGAGTGTCAGAGGGGGACGGATGCCGGGAGCCTGATCGATGCGCGCCATCAGCGGCCTCGCCGCTCCGGCAGTCGGTTGGGGGCCTCCGGCGGCACGATGCCGCCGATGCCATAGTCAAAGATGCGAACAACCTCGAGCCGATCCAGCATGGCGGCAGGGACCAGCTCCGGAATGTTCGTGGTGCTGTAATGCACGATGCCGACCGGCAGATTGGCCGGGAAAGCAGTCGCCTCGGCGCTGGTGACGATACGCTCGCCTTCCTGGGGCACGGTGCCTTCCGGCCAGTAGATCAGCCGTGGCCGCGGGCCGTTGGTGCCGATCAGGATGGCATGCGCGCGCGAATTCTCCAGCGTCACCGGAATGCGGCTGTTGAGGTCGGTGATCAGCAGCACGCGCGCGGTGCGTGCGCCCACTTCGGTGACGCGGCCGACCAGTCCGCGCTCGTCGAGTGCGATCTCGCCCTTGCGGATGCCGTGATTCGGCCCGACCGAGAGCAGCACGGCCTTGGCATAGACCCCGCCGGCATCGGCGACGACCCGCGCCGTGACGTAGGAGGGCGCGGGATCGGGTATCCAGCGCAGATTGGCCTTGAGCCGCTGGTTCTCCGCATCGAGCGCCAGGGCGATCGACTGCCAGCGGCGCAGGTGCTCGTTCTCCTCACGCAGCCGCTCGTTCTCGGCGCGGATGTCCCAGAGATCGGTGGCACTGCCGATGCCGTCGCGCAGGGTTCCGAAAGGTTCGGCGAGTGTGGCGTAGATCGGTACCAGCGCATCGGCGAGTGCCATGCGCGCGCGTTCGGCGAGCAGGGCGTCAGCCTTGCCGAGCAGCATCAGGCCGAATGCCACGCCGATCAGCACCGGCAATGTGAGCTTCGCCAGCGCCTGCCGGGCCTGGATCGAGAGGCGGATCATCCCCGACTGTGACGGTACGAGGCCATGACCGCAATCATAGCCGATGCCAGGCTTCAATACATCGAGGTCAGCACGTTGCTGAGCCGCTTGCGCTCTTCGAGCGCACGCCCCGTTCCCAGGGCGACACACTGCAGCGGGTTTTCCGCCACCACCACGGCCAGGCCGGTGGCATCGCGCAGCACCTGATCCAGCCGATACAGCAATGCGCCGCCGCCGGTGAGCACGATGCCCTTGTCGACGATGTCGGCGGCCAATTCGGGCGGCGTGTTCTCCAGCGCGACCTTCACCGCCTCGACGATGGCGCTGACCGGCTCGGCCAGGCTGTCGGCGATCTGGCGCTGGCTCACCAGCACCATGCGCGGCACACCGTTCATCAGGTCCCGCCCGCGCACCTCGCGGTATGGTCCCTCGTCGCCGTCCTCCGACTGGCTGGCGGCGCCGATATCCATCTTGATCCGTTCGGCCGAGGACTCGCCGATCAGCAGGTTATGGTTGCGGCGGATGTAGCTGATGATCGCCTCGTCCATCTTGTCGCCGCCGACGCGCACGCTGCGCGAATAGACGATGCCGCCGAGCGAGATCACCGCCACTTCGGTCGTGCCGCCGCCGATATCGACCACCATGGAGCCCGAGGGCTCGGTGACCGGCAGGCCGGCGCCGATCGCCGCCGCCATCGGTTCCTCGATGAGCTGGACCTTGCGTGCGCCGGCGCTCTCGGCGCTCTCCTGGATGGCGCGGCGCTCGACCGCGGTGGAGCCGGAGGGAACGCAGACGATGATCAGCGGCGAGGCAAAGCCGCGGCGGTTATGCACCTTGCGGATGAAGTGCTTGATCATTTCCTCGGCGACTTCGAAGTCGGCGATGACGCCGTCGCGCAGCGGCCGGCTTGCGGTGATATAACCGGGCGTGCGGCCCAGCATCTGCTTGGCCTCCTCGCCGACGGCCACCACCTGCTTCTTGCCGCGCACGTCGGCGATGGCGACCACCGATGGCTCTGCCAGCACGATGCCGCGGCCCTTGACGTAGACCAATGTGTTGGCGGTGCCGAGGTCGATGGCCATGTCTGCTGACATAAACCCGAGCAGCCGAGAGAACATCAAAAGACCCTTTTTGTGCGATGACTGGAAAGCGATGGGCTTAGCCCCGCTATCCCCCGTTAACAAGAGGTTGCACGGGCGCGGGCGTGGGCGCGGTGACAGCAAGGTGATTCGCTGCCGGCTGATTTCGGAGACACAACGCTGAAACAGAGGAGAGATTATCATGCATCGCGGCATCGCGACGTGCCTTGTTCTGGTCCCCCTGGCGCTCAGTCTGGCGGGATGCGGTTACAATCGGGGTGACCGTGCACTGTCCGGCGGCCTGATCGGGGCGGGCGGCGGCGCCGCAATCGCGGCGGTGACGGGCGGCAGCCCCTTGGTGGGCGCCGCCATCGGCGGTGGCGCCGGGGCGCTGGGCGGCGCCTTGACCAGCGGTCACGACATCAACCTCGGCCGCCCGATCTGGCGCTGACGACCATCCAGGGGGCGCAGCCCCTCCTGAGGTTTCTCCGCGGGCCAGCCAACCGACGCTCACTGACGCAGCTTCGGCCAGTGCAACCAGGCGCTCCCGACTGGGTTCGGCTTCGTTCGGCAGGCGAGGCAGCAGCATCCCGACCTGAAGGTGCGGTTCGTCAGCGGCCCGCGGCGCCCGCCTGCCGGTGAGGAGTGCTTGCCGAAACCGTTCCCGCGACGCGCGCTGGTCTCAGCGGTGCAACATCTGCTGGCCGCCTTGTCACAGCGCGGCGCCGTCTATAGCAGGTTCAGGGTGACCGGAAACGCGAGCGATCCTCGCGAGTCGGGATGGGTTTCGCTGCGCTCAACCCATCCTACGGTCTCCGGCGTAGCGGCGTAGGATGGGTTGAGCGCAGCGAAACCCATCATTCCGGCGGGATTCCAGTTATGCTGAACATGCTCTAGCCAGAAGTGATGCGGTTCGGGTTGGCCTGGATGACTCCCTGAACCGTCGCGAGCAGTGAGGTCAGGCTGAACGGCTTGAGGATGAACGGGCGCCCCGAGCCGGGGACGCGCTCTATCATGTCCGGATGGCCCGACATCAGGATGACCGGCACGCCGGACTCATCAGCCATCGGCACGAGATCCGGGTCGAGCCCGCCGGGCAGCGTGCAGTCCAGCAGCATCGCATCGATCCCGCCGGCACGCAGACATTCCAGCGCCGCGGCCGCGGTCTCGGCACGACTGGTCTCGTACATGCCATCGAGCGCGTCCACCACAACTTCGCAGACGAGGGGATCGTCTTCGACGACGAGGATGTGCGATCGGTATGCCATTGCGCCCTCGTTTCATTGGCGGCCACGAGTGCCGCATCCCGGATGCGTCAATGCATACAAGCGTGCGGGATGTTTCCAAAGTGCCGGATGGCCTGATCGCGCTATGTTTATTTGTGCGCCGCGAAAGCCGATTCCCTTTACAGAATTAACTGTTGCCCGCCGTCAGCCGGTTCAGGCGCGCACTTCCCGGCCCAGTGCCTGCTCGTAGACGCGAATCACCGAACTGCTGTCGTCGCCGCCCATGCCCTTGGCGCGCGCGATGCGCATCAGGTTCATCACCTGCGGCGCGATCATGCCGGGCACGCCGAGTTCGTCGGCCAGCTCCAGCGCGAGCCGCAGGTCCTTGTGTGCCAGGTCGAGCGCGAATGTCGCCTGGAACTCGCCCTTGAACGCCTTCTCCGCGATGTTGCGGAACGCCGACGAATTGCCGCTGGCGTTGCTGATCACCTGTTGCAGCTTCTTCAGGTCGATGCCCGACATCGCGCCGATCATCAGCGCCTCGGCCGCCGCCGCGGCATTGCAGAACGCCAGCATGTTGTTGACCAGCTTGGCCACCGAGCCCATGCCGATCTCGCCGACATGCACCACTTCGCCGCTGAACGACTTCAGTAGCGGCAGTTGCGCGTCGAAGGTGGCCGCGTCGCCGCCCACCATGATGACGATCGTCCCGTCGGTCGCACGCGACGTGCCACCCGAGACCGGCGCCTCCAGCATGGCGATGCCTTTTGCCCGCATGCCCTCGTTCACCCGGCGGGCGGTGGCGGGCGAGTTGGTGGAAAGATCGATATAGACCATGCCCGGCCGGGCGCTTTCGGCAATACCGCCCGCGCCGAGCGCCACTTCCTCGACATTGCGCGGCATCGGCAGCGAGGTGAATACCACGTCGCAACCCGCCGCGACCTGCGCGACGGACGTGCCGGCCGTGGCGCCGAGGTCGGTGCAGGCCTTGATCGCAGCAGGATTGAGATCGAACACGACCACTTCGTGGTTGGTGTTGCGGATGATGTTGCGGCACATGGGCCCGCCCATGTTGCCGATGCCGATGAAGCCGACCTTCATTGCCGTTTCCCCCTATGCGTGACTTCGCTGTCGGGCAGCATGGCGTACCGGGCGGCGGGCGGACAGGGGCAGTCGCCGCGGTCGCTTTCACCGTCATGGCCGGGCGTGTCCCGGCCATCCGTCGCGGCACTGGTGCTGGTACCGCTGGCCGGGACACGCCCGGCCATGACGGTGAAAGCACGCTGGCGCAGCTTGCGGAAACCGCGGACGTGGACGACGCTGGCGCACAGGTGCGGCAGGGGGAAACCACCATGTTCATCCGCAACGCCTGGTACGTCGCCGCCTGGGCCGATGAGATCGGCGAGACGCCGCTGGCCCGCCGCATCTGCAACGAGCCTGTCGTGCTGTTCCGCGACCAGCAGAACCGCGTCGCGGCCCTGCTCGACATGTGCTGCCACCGCGGCGCGCCGCTGCACATGGGCAAGGTCGTCGAGGAAGGCCTGCAATGCGGCTACCACGGGCTGATCTTCGATCGCTCCGGCACCTGCGTCCGCGTTCCCGGCCAGGCGCACATCATCGAGCGCACCCGCGTCCGCAGCTTCCCCGTGGTGGAGCAGGACGCGTTCGTGTGGATCTGGATGGGCGATCCGGTCAAGGCGGATCCCTCCGGCATCGTGCCCTACCCGTACCACAACGACCGGACGAACCGGCCGGACCGGCACACGATGTATCCCATCAAGGCCGCCGCCATGCTGATGGTGGACAACCTGATGGACCTGACGCATCTGGGTTACGTCTATACCACGACCATCGGCGGCAATCCGGCGACGCATGTCGAGGCGACGATGCAGACCGAGCGCACGCCGCTCGGGCTGAAATTCACCCGCTGGATGCTGAACTCCCTGCCGCCGCCGACCTACGTCAAGGCGGTGGGTTTTCAGGGCCGCATCGACCGCTGCCAGCGCTTCGAGTTCATCGCCCCGGGATCGATTTCGCAATGGACCGGTGCGGCCGAGGCGGGCGCCTACCGCGACGGCGACACCAGCTTCAGCCCGCTGGAGTTCTGCCTGTTCCACGGCCTGACGCCAGAGACCGACACGTCCTGCTTCTATTTCTGGTCGGCCGCGAACGGCTTTCGGCAGGACGATCCGGCGGCGACGGAGCAACTGTTCAGCCAGATCGGCGCAGCGTTCCTGGAGGACAAGACGGTGGTGGAGGGCCAGCAGGGCCGCCTGGCGGAGCTGGGCGAGACCGGGTTGGTGGATATCGCGACGGATGCTGCGCGTCTGCACATGCGGCGCACGGTCGAGCGCCTGCTGGAGGAGGAGGGACGGCAGCCGCTCGCCGCGGAGTAGCTGGCGGGCGAGGTGGGTTGGTGCGTGCGCCGCTGCTTTGCTACTGTGAGCCGAAATCAGCGCTAGGATGCCAATGTCAGGAGCAGGAAAGCCGAGAGGTGGTCGGGACCCAACAGAAAAAGGCAGCGATCGACGGGCCATCATCGGCGCGGTTGACACCAATATTAAGCTGTTCGCGCTTGTTGTTCTGGCAATGGAAGCGGGCTTTGTTGCGGCGCTGGCGACCCTGCCAGCCACGGATGTCAAACTTGCCCTTGGCGCTATGGCGGCAGTGGGAACGGTGGCTATCGTTGGTGGGGTATGGCTTCATCGGATTGATAAGTCAGCCGTGTCAGCCACAGGGCTACAGCCAAGCGCGCTAACACCAAACGTACCGCTTCTTAACGAACTCGTGCGCGGCGCAATCGAGACGGTGTGCCGGGCGGTGAGCTTGCCGCAGACGCCGGAGAGTGCTCGACTGCGCGTGTTCATTTTCCGTGTGGACGGGAATAGCTTAGTTTGCACCCACTTCTGGTCCCCGAATCCGACGCAGGAGGAGGTTGGGCTGCGATTTGAGTTGCGTCCCAGCCTCGCGAATCAGGTTGCGGTTGTGAGGGCGGCCCTAAACCGCCGGATTACTGGAACACCGGTCGAGAAATTGCCGCCCGATTTGACTGGTGTAGAGGGTGAGGTCTCGTCTGATTTAAAGTTCGTCCTCGCTGCTCCAATCATCGATACCAATCAAAGAGTGTGGGGCGTCGTCGATTTCGATACTACTACCGAGGTTGGCCGATCCCTGCTGCAGAGTGAGATCTCTGACCAGGTGATGTTCCAGTTGGCCCGGCACCTGTTGCTTATCTTCACACTGCAACGTGCTGACCCGCAAGGGGCCGCAGCCGTCTCGCTCTGAAACGAGAACGGTGCGCATTCGGTGCAAGGTTCGGCCTCAGCAAGGTTACCCTCAGCGTTCGGACCTGTGTCAATCGGCGCACCTTTCGCCCCGCGCAAAAGTCGCAGCTACAACGTCGGTCAGGCGACGATTTCGAGGCTCACGGCGTTCGTGGATACAGAGACCTAGCGGCTGGAAGCGAGCAGCTTTTCGAAGGCTATCTGCGAATGAGGCTTGATCGTGCCGCAAAAGTAAGCCTGATGAACCTCGCTGTAGAACGTGTCCGGGTTGCGCTCCTGGGCATAGGCTCCGTTGGTTACGTAGACGCTCATGGGGCAAGCATTTGTATCGATAACCACGCATCCGGCTTGATTGTTCGTGATGAAATCAAGCCTTCGACTATACCAGGCATCATAGGCCAAATGCTCAGAGTCCGCATTTCCGAAAAGTGTCACAGCGGGATTGACGACGCGGAGAAAGTCGTAAGACCGGCCTGACTTGCGGCCGTGATGGGGGGCTATCAACAGTTCCACATCCCGTATATCGTTGGCGTGTTCCCTGAGGATGTGTTCCCAGGTATCGTCATGGGAATCCCCGGCAAAGAGGATACGCCCGCCGGCCGACCGGTAGAGAATTACATAGGAGCCGTCGTTGTAGTCGTCCGATGAATTTGCGCCCCTTATTAGCTGTCGCGTTGGCGCAAGGATGTGCAGTCCATCGCCTGGTTCATTGTCCGTTTCACCCCGATTGTAGTACTTGGCGTGGGCACCGGCGTACAGCACAAGGCGCTTCGGGCCGTTGATGAGTCTTCCGTCTCGGATGGACTTATACCAACCGTCCTAACCACTGACCGATGCCCATTCGCGGGTTCCGATTGACCGAATGCGATCTGGATCGTCGGTCAGAAACCGCCAGGCTTTACGGCATGCCTCGACAATAGC
>JBGPND010000117.1:0-15708 GCA_041487355.1 Acetobacteraceae bacterium
CCATACAGCGCGACGAGGTCGCCGTCGGCGATGTGACCGAGCAGCCGCAGGACGCCGTTGCGGCGCGCGGTATCGGCGAGGTCAGAGGACAGGCTTTCCCCCCAGCCGCGTCCGCCGGCGATCACCAGCGGAAATCGCTGCCGCAAGGACTGCGGCAGCATCGCGTGCGCCGCCAGCAGCCGGTCGAAGTTCTTGCGTGGCTCGAGTGTCGAGACGGCGACGATGTAGCCGCGATCCGCGAGATCTAACCGTCGCAATGCCGCTGCCGCCATGTCCTGCGTCACGGGGCGGAAGATCGCCGACACGCCCGGATGGACCACATCGATGCGCGATCGAGCGATGCCGAGCTGACGCGTCATCTCGCCGGCGGTGAAGTCGGAGACGCACACGAATCGGCTCGCCTGGGCCAGCGTGCCTGGCAGGCGCCGCTCCATCCACGCGACGCGTTCGGCTGGGTGCCATGATGGGTCGGCACGCCAGGAGAGGTCGTGCACCGTGACGACGGTGACGCCGTCGAATGGCCGGGCGATCATGTTCACTTCATGGTAGACGACGCGCCCGCCCATCCGCTGCGCCATTGCCGCGGCCAGGCGGTTCATCCGCCGCCGCTGCCAGGACGCATGAAGGGCGGCGGCACCGGGCAGGGCGGCGGCAATGGTGCGCACAATGCTGCGTGTCCCTGGCGGACGCGGCGCGTCATCGAGCGCATCGAGCGCGTCCGCGGGCAGCCAGCGCTCACCCACCAGCAGTGCGAGTTCGCCGACCGCCGGGGACTGCCGTAACAAACGTGCGATCTCCAGCGCCTGCCGGCCGACACCCGAGCGCGTGCCGATCAGACTGTCGGCGCCCAGCAACACACTGATCGGGGCGTCATTCCCCATGTCGGTGGCGGTGCGCCGGTGCGCTAGGCGGCGGTCTTCGGCGCACCGTTGGCGTAGAGCGCCAGGATGTCAGACACCGCACGGTTCAGCGGCGTCGGCACGCCGACTTGCTTGCCCAGTTCGACCACCGTGCCGCTCAGCCACGGCACCTCCAGCCGATTGCCGCGCGCCAGGTCGCCCTGCATCGATGCGGTCATCTGCGGCGGCAAGGTCTCGATGAACGCCATCCTCTGCTCGGCGAAGTCCTCCGCCAGCTTCACGCCCAACGCACGGCCGACGGCGACCGCCTCGCGTACCACATCGCGCAGGAAGGCGCGGGTCTGCGGATTGGCGCGGATCGGGCCCAGGTTCGAACGCATGGCAGTGGTGCAGGCCGACATGCCGACCAGGAAGGCGAATTTCTGCCAGGTCGCCAGGTTGATATCGTCGGCGATCTCGGCGTCGATCCCTGCCACGGTGCAGGTCGCCAGCAATGCTTCGACGCGCGCGGACCGCGTGTTGTCCAGTTCGCCGAAGGTCAGCTTCGCCATCGTGCCGGTGTGCGCGATGACCCCCGGGCTGGCGATGACAACGCCGATCTGGCCGACGCCGCCGATCACTGCTTCGTGCCCCAGGATGCGTGTCAGCACCGCGTCCTTGCCGACGCCGTTCTGGAACGACACCACTGCGGTGCCATGCCGCACCAGCGGTTTCACCGCCTCCGCCGCCGTCTCGGTGTCCCACAGCTTCACCGCGATCATCACCACGTCCGCCGGTGCCAGCGTCGCCGAATCGTCCGTCGCGACGACATCGCGCAGATGGAGATCGCCGCGCGCACTGATTATGCGCAGCCCGTCCTGCTTGATCGCCGCCAGATGCGCGCCGCGCGCGACGAAGGCAACGTCGTTGCCCGCCGCCGCCAGGCGCGCGCCGAAATAGCCGCCGAGGCCACCGGCCCCCATGATGACGATGCGCATGGCGGCATTCAGCGTGGCATCACGCCGCGGGTCAAGCCACGTGAACCGGCAGATCCTCCACCTGCGCCAGCAGCTCCTCTTCCGTCGCCAGGTGCAGCGCGATGATCGCATCGAGCGAATAGAGCAAGCGCCGCGCTTCACGCGCCTCGCCGCTGGAGGCACCTGCATCCGACAGTCCCTGGACCAGTGCCGTGAAGCGCGTCGCGAGATGCACGATCTCCTCGTGCATGCGCGTCATCGCGCCGAGCGGATCGCGGCCACCGAGACGATGCGCAAGCTCGGGGAACACCGCGCGCTCTTCCGCCAACTGGTGCGGCAGCAGCAAGGCGTTCAGCGTGGCATTGATATTGCGCAGTTCGGCGATCGGATCGTCCACGGGCTGGTCCATGCGGTCGGCGGTGTGGCGCATCCTGTCGAGCAGGGCACGCAACTGCGCATGCTCTTCCACCACGCGACCCACCGCGCTTCGGTCGGTCAGCGGCGCGGGCACGGCTTCTCCCGTCAGCACGCGCAATGCATTGAGGATCACCGCGACGTCGATCGCCTCCTGCAGCAGCGCGCCGGCGACGGGAGGCAGGTAGCCGAAGGCGGCGGCGACCATTGCCGCGCCTGACAGTGCCATGCCTGCCAGGATGGATTGCAGCGCGATGCCGCGCGCGCGTTTTGCGATGCTGATCGCCTCGCCGACGCGGTCCAGCCGGTCGACCAGCAGGACGACATCCGCCGCCTCGGCCGCCGCCGCAGCACCGCGCGCGCCCATCGCCACGCCGACATCCGCGGCCGCCAGGGCAGGCGCGTCATTGATGCCGTCGCCGACCATCACGGTCGGCGCCGCTGCGCGTTCCACCCGCACCAGCTCGATCTTGCCGGCGGGCGACAGGTCGGCGTGCACCGCGTCGAGGCCGAGTGCCGAGGCGACAGACTCGGCGGAGGCGGGCCGGTCGCCGCTCACCATGACCAGCCGGGTAACGCCGGCGGCGCGCAGGGCGCGCAGCGCGCGCGGCGTCTCCGGCCGGATGCGGTCCGCCAGCAGCAGGGCGCCCGCGACGCGGCCGTCGAATGCCACCCAGGCGACCGACGCGGCGGCGGCCGCCAGTCGCGCGGTGGCGCCTTCGGTTGGTGGTGGAATGCCGGCCGCATCCAGCAATCCGGCACTGCCCACCAGCACACGCACGTCACCGACCATGCCGGCAAGGCCGCCGCCCGGAATCTCTTCCACGTCGCGCGGCAGAACGAGCGGCAGAGCCAGGCTGCGTGCCGCCGCCACGATGGCGCCCGCGACCACGTGCTGCGACACCTGCGCCAGCGAGGCGGCACGCTGCAGCACTTCGTCGGCGTCGCGCTCGTCCAGCGTTTCCACGCCGGTGACACGCGGCGCGCCAGTGGTGAGCGTGCCGGTCTTGTCGAACAACACGTTGCGCGCGCGCGCCAGGCGCTCCAGCACGCCGCCGCCCTTGACGATGATGCCGCGTCGTGCGGCGCGCGACACGCCGCAGATCAGCGCCACCGGCGCGGCGAGGATCAGCGGACACGGCGTGGCAACGACCAGCACCGCGAGTGCCCGCATGGGGTCGTCTGTCGCCCACCATGCGCCGCCGCCGAGTAGTACGGTGACCACCAGGAAGCCCAGCGCCCAACGATCCGCGAGCCGCACCAGCGGCGGCCGTTCGCGCTCCGCCGCGTGTACCAGGCGGACCACGGCGGCGTAGGTGCTGTGCGCCGCGGTGGCGGTGGCACGCAGGTCGAACGGGCCGCCGGCGTTCACCACGCCGCTGCGGACCGGATCGCCGTGCATGCGCGTCACCGGCAGCGGCTCGCCGGTCAGCGCCGACTCGTCGAGCGTCGCCGCTTCGGCAGCGACGATGCCGTCGACCGGGACGATCTCGCCTGGCTTGATCAGCAGCAGGTCGTTTGGCTGTACCGTGTCCACCGGCACGTCGACGACACGATCCTCCGCGTGGCGATGCGCGACGCGCGGCGTGCGACCAACCAGCGCCGCGAGTTCCCGCCGTGCGCGCGCCTCGGCGAATTCCTCGAGCGCGCTGCCGCCGGCGATCATCAGCGCGATGATGATCGCGGCGAGGTGTTGGCCCAGCGCGATCGCGCCGAGGATGGCGAGCAGGGCGATGATATCGACACCGAGCACGCCGCGGCGCAGCACGCGCACGAGGTCCACGAGGACGACGAGCGCGACCAGGGAAGCTGGGACGTTCCAGGCCAGGCGGCCGACCACGAAGCCGGCGGCGAGGCCAAGCAGGACAACAGCCAGCAGAAGGCGCCGCAGTGGCGGCAGGGTGATCATGTCATACCGTGCGCCCGTACCCTTGGTCGTCATGGCGGGCGCAGGCCCACCATCCGCGTCTTTTCTTGTAGCACGCAAGACGTGGATGGCGGGGCCAAGCCCCGCCATGACGGTGAAGGCATGGCGCCGCGCCGATCATGCCTGCACCTGGCATGTGTCACCAGCAACGCGATTTGGCATCAGGGGCAGATGTAGCCGGTTCCTGCCGGGGACTTGAAGCAGCCGACCGATTCCGGGAACACGTGCGTCGGCAGCCACAGGACCGCCTCGGGCACAAAGATGGTGAAAGCGATGGCGGCGAAGAAGATGATGTAGATCGGCAGCGACGCCCGCAGCGCCAGCGAGAAGCGCACATCGAGGAATTTCGATGCCATCAGCAGCGCGAGTCCGTAAGGCGGCGTGATCAGTCCGAATGCGAGCGTGACAATCAGCACGACGCCCATGTGAACGGAGTTGATCGAGGCGGCGTCGGTGAGCGCGTTCACCACCGGCATGAAGATGATGATCGCCGGCACCGGCTCGATGAAGTCGCCGACGATGACGAACACCAGCACGAGCAGCAACATGATCATGTGCGGATCGTTGCCGGCGACGTCGCCGATCCACCCCGAGACCACGATTGGTCCGCGCAGATAGGCGAGCAGCCAGCCGAACGCCGAGGCGGCGGCGATGGTGATCATCGGCAGCGAATAGATCATCCCGGCGAGGACGAAGTCGCGCGGCACGTTGCGCAGATGCGAGGGGTTCAGGAATGGAATGACGATCAGCAGGATGTAGGTGATGGCGATGACGCCGGCCTCGGTCGGCGTGAACCAGCCGGTCAAGATGCCGCCGAGCAGGATCACCGGGATCATCAGCGGCAGTGCGGCGGCCTTGGTGGCGCCGAGCAGATTGCCGAAGCTGGAGCGTGGGCGGCGGAATCCGGCGGGACCGAAGAAGTAGCAGTAGACCATCAGCCCGAAGCCGATCAGCAGTCCCGGCACGATGCCGCCGAGGAACAGCCCGGCGATCGAGACGTTGCCGATCGCGCCGTACACCACGGCCATGATCGACGGCGGCACCAGCGCGGCGATGGTGGAGGCGGCGGCGATCAGTGCGGCGGTGAACTCCGGGCGATAGCCTTCGCGCGCAATCGGCCGTGCCATGGTGCGGCTCAGCACCGCGACGTCGGCCGAAGACGTACCGGACATGCCGGAGAAGAACATCGAGAACACCGTGGTGACCTGAGCAAGGCCGCCGCGGATATGGCCAACCAGCGCCTGCGACAGCTCGGCGATGCGGATCACCACGTTGGCCGAGGTCATCAGCTCACCGACCAGCAGAAAGAACGGGATCGCCATCAGCGCCTCGGTGTCCACCCCGTTGAACAGCTGGGCAATCATCGACTGCAGCGTGATCGGCGTGAACAGCGTGCCGACCAGCACGCCGGCGATCAGTGCGAAGGCGACGGGAACGCCAAGATAGCCCAGTGCCAGGAACAGCGTCGTCATGATGCCGAGCAGGACGGCGTTGGGCAGGATCATATGCCGGTGTCCCGCAGCACGCCTTCACCGACCGGTGTGGCGAAGCCGTTGCGCAAACCGTTGGCGATCTGCTCGACGGAAAACAGCGCCACCAGCGCGCCGGACACGGGGATGGCGATGTAGAGATAGGCGATCGGCCACATCGACGGCATGCGGAAGCTGCCGAAGCCGGTGAGGAAGTTCTGCCAGCCGAACACGACCATGGCGAGGCCAACCGCGCACACTACGGCGCGGTTGAACACTTCGAAGAAGCGACGCGTGGCGCCGGCCATTTTCTCGGTGATCGCTGAGAGGAACAGGTGGTCGTTGCGTCGTGTCGCAACCGCGGTGCCGATGAAGATGCCGTAGACGAAGAACGCCGATGTCACTTCTTGCAGCCACAGCAGCGGATGGCCGCTTTCGCGTGTGATCACATCGGTCAGCGTGGAGACGGTGAATCCGGCCAGGCAGACGCCGCACAGGATCATCAGCGCGCGTTCGAGCGCATCGAACGCGCGCCACTTCAGGTGGCGGTCCGTCTCGAGGACGATGGAGGGGGTGTCGTTCAATTCACTTACCGTCACAGGCAAGTCCGATCTCCCCTTCCCCTTGCGGGAGGGGGGAGGGGGAGGGGGCGATGCGGCTGACACTAACCCCTCCCCCCTCCCGCAAGGGGAGGGGGAGAAGGGAATTCACCATGACGATATGGACCTACGTAACCGAGCGGCAGATCTGCAGGATCTTCACCGCGTGCTGGCCGAGCTCGCCGGCGATCTTCTCTTGCAACGGCTCGGCAAGCTTGATGAAGCCGGACTTGTCCACGTCGGCGACGAACTTCACGCCCATCTTCTCGAGTTTGGCGCGCGACTTGTGCTCGAGATCGATCGCGAGCGCCGGCTCCTTGGTGGCGAGTTCGTTCGCCGCCGCCTGCACCCAGCCCTGCTGTTCCGGCGTCAGCGATTGCCACACCTTGTCGCTGCACCAGAGCAGGTTGCAGTTTGCCTCATGGCCGGTCAGCGACATGATCGGCGCAACCTCGTAGTGCTTGTTGCTGTCGTAGACGTTGACGCCGTTCTCCGCCATGTCGACCACGCCGGTTTGCAGGCTGGTGTAGACCGAGCCGAACGGCATGTGCACGATCTGCGCGCCGTAGGCGGGGAACATGGTGTCCTCGGTCGGCGTGGCCTGCACGCGCACCTTCAGATTCTTGATGTCCTCGATCCGGTGGATCTCCTTCTTGCCGTACAGGTTGCGCAGGCCGAGCGTGAGCAGCGTCAGGCAATGCGCATCCTTCACCGTTTCCGCGAACATGGCACGGATCGCGTCGACCAGTGCAGGCGTGGCGACGGCCCGCACCAGGTGATCCTCGGAGCGGAACAGGAAATGGATCGACAGCACGCCTGACTGGGGCGACAGGGTCGCCGCGTTGGCCGAGGCGCTGAAGATGAAGTCGATGTCGCCGGTGCGGATCTTCTGCAGCATCTGCGGTTCCTGGCCGAGCTGCGCGCCGGGGAACTGATCGATGATCATCGTCCCCTTGCTCAGCTCCGCCAGCTTGTTGGCGAACAGGTCCGCGCCGATGCCGTAGGCGGTCGTGTGCGGCTGGTCGTAGCCGAAGCTGTAGTGCTTGGCATCGGCCGCGTGCGTGCTGCGCGCACCGGCGAATGTGGCGGCGGCGGTTGCCGCGCCGAGCGTGATGAATTGCGCCCGCGTCAGAGCCATCTCTTGTTTCCCCCCAGACATGGTTTGCCGCGGGACCCTAGCCGCGCGATGGGTTCGCGTCCATGCGATGGGTTCACCGTGGGGCTTCGGAGACCGCGGCCTGGCTCGGGGTTCGGGGCGTGGCGTTGTGGCGGACCAAGAACATTCCGCCGACTACCAGGGACAGTGCAACGATCGCGAAGATCAGCGTCCGGTCGGCGAGCGTGTCGCGCGGTGAGCGCTTCGCATACCAGAAGTGCCGATACCACGATTTGTGCGGCTGCACCGGAGGGATGGCCATGCTGCCCCTCGTTGCGGTTCCTGGCGCAGTATGGGATGGCGCGTGATGGCACGCAATCGGCGAGGGACAGGGTGATGACGGAGCGGGCTTGGGTGGACGTGCGGCAGGATGCGCGCGGCGTAGCCATCGTGACCATCGACAATACGGCCAAGCTGAACACGCTGAACACGCGGGTGATGACCGAGCTGATCGTGGCCGTGGAGCGGCTGGCGCAGGACGCTGCGCTGCGCGTGGTCGTGCTGCGCGGCGCCGGTGAACGTGCGTTCATTGGCGGGGCTGACATCACCGAGATGGCCGGTCTCGATCCCGCCTCGGCGCGCGCGTTCATCACCCTGGTGCATCGGAGCTGCGATGTGTTCCGCCGCCTGCCGGTGCCGGTGATCGCCCGCATCCAGGGCTATGTGTTCGGCGCTGGCGTGGAGGTTGCCGCCGCCTGCGACATGCGCGTTGCCGGCATCGGCTCGCAGTTCGGCATGCCGGAGGTGCGGCTTGGCGTTCCCTCGGTGGTCGAAGCGGCACTGCTGCCGCAACTGATCGGCTGGGGGCGCACACGGCTGCTGCTGCTGACCGGCGATACGATCGATGCGGCGACGGCACATGCCTGGGGGCTTGTCGAGGAAGTCGTCCCGGCGGAGCAGCTCGATCAGGCGGTGGAGCGGATGCTTGGCTCGATCCTCGCCTCGGGTCCGCAGGCGATCCGGCTGCAGAAGGCGCTGATCACCGCGTGGGAGGACCACCCGCTGCGCGAGGCGGTGCAGCACGGCATCGAGAGCTTCGCGGCTGCGTGGCGGACCGATGAACCGCGACGGATGATGCAGGATTTCGCCGATCGGAGGCGGCGGCGTAAGCTCGACGCGGATCAGCGGGGGAAACGGACATGAGCGGGGCGGAACCTGTCACCGGCGCCGAATGGCTGGCGCGAACACTGGCGGCGAACGGCACCACGCATGTGTTCTTCATCGATGCGGTGTTGCGGCGGACGTTGATCGAGCTCGGCACGCTCGGTGTGACGCGCGTGCTGGCACATGCGGAGAAGTCGGCGGCCTACATGGCCGACGGCTATGCACGCATCGCAGGACGGCCCGGTATCTGTTTCGCGCAGTCGGTGGGCGCGGCGAATTTGGCGGCGGGCCTGCAGGATGCCTGGCTGGGGCGCAGTCCGGTGATCGCGCTGACCGGACGCAAGCCGCCGGCACACCAGCATCGCAACGCCTATCAGGAAATCCCGCACGCGCCGCTCTATGCGCCGGTGACCAAGTTCTCCGCCGCGGTGGATGCCGCTGCCGACCTGCCGCGCCTGCTGCGTCAGGCCTGGCGGGAGGCGATGAGCGGCTCGCCGCGTCCGGCGCATCTCGACCTGAACGGGCTGCAGGCCGACATCATCGAGCTCGGCACGGTGAACGAACCGGCTGGCGCGGACCCCGCGCTGCAACTTCGCATGCCGCCCTATCGACCGACGCCGGCGGATGACGAGATCGAGCGTACCGCCGCGAAGCTGCGCGGGGCGAAGCGCATCGCCATCGTGGCAGGCGCGGGTGCGGCGGCTTCGGGCGCTGGGCCGGAACTGCTGGCGCTGGCCGAGGCGCTGGCGGCGCCGATCGCGACCTCGCTCGGCGCGCGCGGGATTGTCCCGACGCAACACCGCCTGTCGGTTGGTTGCGCCGGAAGCTATGCCGCCCCGCCCGCCAACCAGATCGTGCACGAGGCGGACCTCGTGCTGTTCATCGGCTGCCATACCGGCGACCTGGTGACGCATACCTGGCGCATTCCGGCGATCGACACCGAAGTGGTGCAGATCGACATCGACCCGGTGGAGCTCGGCCGCAGTTACAAGAACACGCTCGGCCTGATGGGCGATCCAAAGGCAACGCTGGCGAAACTTGCGGCGGCCCTCGGGAAACCCAGCCGCGACACCGCATTCGCCGATCGCGCCGCCGGCATCGTCGCCGCCTGGCGTGAGGAGCGGGCGCCGAAGCTTGCCAGCAACGCCGCGCCGATCCTGCCCGACCGGCTGTGCGCCGAGATCACAAGCGCGCTGCCGGAGGATGGCATCCTGGTGGCCGATACCGGCTATTCCGGCATCTGGACCTCGACGCTGATCGAACTGAATGGCGCGGGACAGACCTATCTGCGCGCGGCGGGATCGCTCGGATGGGCGTTCCCGGCCTCACTCGGCGCGAAATGCGCGGCGGGCGATCGCAAGGTGATCTGCTGGTCCGGTGACGGCGCGATCTACTACCACCTGACTGAACTGGAGACCGCGCGGCGGCGCGGCATCGCCGTGGTGCTGGTGATCAACAACAACTCAGGCTTCGGCCAGGGCTGGCCGAACATCCAGCGCCAGCAGGGCAACAAGCCGGGCGACGTGCGCGACCTGGTGCGCTTCGGGCCGACCAACTTCGCCGATGTGGCGCGCGTGTTCGGCCTGCGCGGCATCCGCGTCGAGGAACCCTCGCAGATCGCGCCGGCACTGAAGGACGCGTTGGCGTCGGATGAGACGGTGATCGTCGACGTCGCCACCGACATCGATGCGCGCGCACCCGAACCCTGGCTGCCGGGAGCGGGAGCATGACGGAATTCGGCGGGCTCCCCCGCCCCTTGTGCGAGGGGGTTGGGGAAGGGGTCAATGGGAGAGGCGCAGTTCTTGCTGTTGCACCCCTCCCCCTGACCCCCTCCCGCAAGGGGCGGGGGAGAAACTGAAATGACCGAAGTCGCCGTCGTCGGCGCTGGCCTGATGGGCCATGCGCTGGCACTCGTGTTCGCGGTGGGCGGGCACAACGTGCGTCTGACCGACAACAATGCCGAAACGCTGGAACGCGCGCCTGGCCTGATGGCGACCGCGCTCGCCACACTCGCCGAGGCGGGCGAGGTCGATGCGTCGTGGGATCGCCAGCGCCTGTCGCACGCGGTGCGCTGCATTCCGTCATTGGAACAGACCGTCTCCGGCGCGGCCCTGGTGATCGAAGCGATCGTCGAGCGTCCGGATGCCAAGCGCGCTCTCTATGCGCTGCTCGAAACGCTGATGGCGCCGGACGCGATCCTGGCCAGCAACACCAGCAATCTCGACATCTTCCCGCTGGTGCCGCCTGGCTTGCAGAAACGGGCGATCATCGCGCACTGGTACACGCCGCCCTATCTGTGCGACCTGGTCGATCTCTGCCCCGGACCGCAGACGGATCCGGCGGCGATCACCACGGTGCGCGACATGGTGCGCGCGATGGGCAAGGTGCCTGTCGTGTTCAAGCAGATGGTGCAGGGCTACGTCGCCAACCGGCTGCAGGCGGCAATGGGCCTGGAAGTGCAGCGCATGCTGGACGAGGGCCTGGTTTCACCGAAGGACATTGATGATTCGGTCATCCACGGCATCGCGCTGCGCATGCCGATCCTCGGCGTGATGGCCAAAGCGGACTTTACCGGACTGCCACTGATGCAGCAGGGCATGGCCAACCGCAGCTACACGCCGCCCGAGGTGCGCGGGCGCAGCGAAACGCTCGACCGGCTGATCGCCGAAGGCCGCACCGGTGTGATGGCCGGCAAGGGGTATTTCGATTGGGGCAACCGCAGCCCCGAAGAGCTGTTCCGCGAACGCGACCGCAAGCTGCTCGCACTGAAGCGCGCGCTGCGCGAGATCAAACCGATGGAGGGAACATGATCAGCTACAATCTCGCCGGCAAGACGGCGCTGGTGACGGGCGGCGCGTCGGGCATCGGCTTCGCCACCGCGCGCATGTTGGCGAAGTTCGGCGCCACGGTGGCGGTGAACCATCTCGCCGATGATCCGCGCGGGCCGGAGGCGGTGGACAAGATCAATAGCGAGGTGCCTGCCCCCGGGCTTGTCCCGGGGGGCAAGGCAATCGGCGCGCCGGGCAGCGTCGGCGAGAAAGGCGCCGCCGAACGCATGGTGCTGAAGGCGATCAGCGATCTGGGCCGGCTCGACCTGCTGGTGAACAACGCCGGCACGCCGGGCACGCGCAGACGCATCGCGCCGCCGGAGCTGGAGCTGATTACCGAAGATCTCTGGTCGCAACTGCTGGAAACCAATCTGCTCGGCGTGTTCCGCTGTGCCAAGGCCGCCGCACCGGCGTTGAAGGCGGCGAATGGCGCCATCGTCAGCACCGCCTCGATTGCCGGTCTCGGGCGCGCAGGCAGCAGCCTCGCCTACAGTGCGACCAAGGCCGGTGTGGTGAGTTTGACGCAGAACCTGGCACGCGGCCTGGCACCGGAAGTGCGCGTGAACGCCATCGCCCCCGGCGCGGTGGACAGTTCCTGGATGGTGGAATGGACCAATGAGGAGCGGCAGCAATCGATCGAACGCGCGTTGCTCAAGCGGCGCTGTCAGCCGGAGGACTTGGCCGAGGTGATCCTGTTCCTCGGATTCGGTGCGGCGATGGTGACAGGGCAGACGATCACGGTGGACGGCGGTCTGACATTGTGAGCCGAAGTTCCCGGCCCTCTTCCTTCAGAGCGCGGGAAGAGGGCCGGTTCGGCATGAATTCGGATTAGAACGTCAGCACCAAGTCGGCGCCGAAGGTGAAGGCATTGTTGGTGCCTTTCGAGTTGGCCGGCGGGTTGTTGTTGAACGGCTTGTTGTCGGTAAAGGCATGATCCCAGCGGATCTCCGGCCGGACCAGCAATCCGGTTACCGGTGCGGGCATTTCCGGCTTCCAGGTCACACCGAGCGTAAGCCCACCGTAGGTCGTGTTGCTGCCCGGTGCGAAGTGTACGAACGGTGTCGACAGGCCCTGCTGGAACTTGACGAAGTCGGAATTGCCGGGGAACGAGGCGACGAAGAAGTTGTTGTCGTCACGCCAGAGTTCGGCCCTTGCGTTCAGGGCGACCGTGTCGGTCAGCGCGTAGGACCCGTATTGCGCGACGCCAAAGCCGTTCACCGCCTGTCCTGGGTTGAAGCTGTTGCCAAAGCCATCACGAATCCAGTTGGCTTCGGTGACGAAGGTCCAGGTGTCGGTCGCCTTCCAGGTCATCAGCACGTCGTTGTAGAAGCGCCAATAGCCGTTGGCATTGAACCCGATCGGCGACAGCGCGCGGGTCGCGTTCTCCGGCCCGAAATGCGTCAGCGCCAGGATCGTCAGATTGCCGCCCAGGAAGGTGAGGTTGAACCCGGCGACGCCGCCGACCGCACCGTTGTCGTCGCCCAGCGGCCCGAACGTGGTGTTCGTGCCGGTGTCGATACCCGTGTAGATGTCGAGCACGTCATTGACGTGCGTCGTCGCCAGCGCGCCGGTGTGCTTGAACGGCAGTCCGAACTGGAAGATGTAGGAGTGCGAGTAGAACGGGTTGGTCGAGGGGTCGATCGTCTCGTAGCCCAGAGGTGTCGGATACTGGCCGACCTTGAGGTCGATGCCGCCTTCGGTGACCCATGGCAGATGTGCCAGGACGTTCGCCTCGACGACGTCGAGCTGATAGCGCTGGTTGGGGTCAACGCGGTTCAGCTCGCCCAGGAACTGCGTGTAGCGCGCGTCCGAGCCATACATGAACTGGACCTTGAAGCCCCATTGGTAGTCGCTGTTCTTTGGATCGAGCGGCTTGTTCGCGGTCAACAGCAGCTGGTTCAACTGCACCTGGTTGGCATGGTCGGTGAACAGCTGGCCCCAGTTCAGTCCCGTGGCTGGGCGCATGGGGTTGGCGATGATCCCCGATTCGAGCTGGGCCGACAGATGGATGCCGTCGATCCAGAGGCCAGGCGGTGGTGCTTCAGGTGCAGCCGGAGCCGCGGGAGCGGCGGCGGCGGCAGGAGGCGCGGGCGTGACCGCAGGGGGCGGAGTCTGCGCGTTCGCCACTGGCGCGACGGCAGCGATGCACGCTGCCAGAAGCCAGGGAGCGGCGCCGATTGGTTTCTTGTGCTCCATATTAACCTTCCGTGTTCGCCGAGTCGTTTTGTAGGCACAAATGAGGGGGGCGCCACAATGCAGCGCCCCCCTCATCCGTGCGGTTTGTCAGAAGATCTGCTCTCCGTGCAACACCAGGTCGAGGCCTTCGCGTTCCTCTTCCTCGCCGACCCGCAGGCCGACCAGCATCTTGGTGATGTACAGCAGGATCACCGTGCCGACGCCGCTGTAGACCAGCGTCGCGGCGACGCCTTGGCACTGGATCCAGAGCTGCGCCAGGCTGCCAGGGCTGCCGTCCGGGCTGGCATCCGTTGCCGACAACGGCCCATAGGAGAACACACCGGTCAGCAAGGCACCAACGATGCCGCCGATGCAGTGCACGCCGAAGGCGTCCAGGCTGTCGTCGTAGCCCAGCATGTGCTTCACGCTGGTCGCCGCCCAGAAGCAGATCACGCCGGCAGCGATGCCGATGATGATCGCCGATCCGGGCAGCACGAAGCCCGACGCCGGGGTGATCGCCACCAAGCCCGCCACTGCGCCGGAGATGCAGCCCAGCACGGAGGGTTTGCCCTTCGCCATCCATTCGGCGAACATCCACGCCAGCGCCGCGGCCGCCGTGGCGATCTGCGTCACCGCCATCGCCATGCCGGCGCGACCGTTCGCTGCCACCGCGGAACCGGCATTGAAGCCGAACCAGCCGACCCAGAGCAGCGAGGCGCCGATCACCGAATAGGCGAGGTTGTACGGCGCCATGTTGTCCGAGCCGTAGCCGACCCGCTTGCCGAGTACCAGCGCGCACATCAGCCCGGCGATGCCGGCATTGATATGCACCACCGTGCCGCCGGCGAAGTCGAGCTGGCCGTTGATTGCGCCCCAGCCGGTCGGTGCCCACATCCAGTGCGCAATCGGCGAGTAGATCAGCAGCGACCACAGCGTCATGAAGATGCACATGGCGGAAAACTTCATGCGATCCGCAAACGCACCGGCGATCAGCGCCGGGGTGATGATCGCAAAGGTCATCTGGAACATCATATAGACCGTCTCAGGGATGGTCGTGCTGAGCGCGGCGACATCCTTGATGCCGGGATCGAGGACAAAGGCCTGGGTGTCGTTGCCCTTGCTGATGTGCTCGGCAATGCCGTTCAGCAGGAAGCGCGACAGGTCGCCGACATAGGGAGCGGCACCGCCGGTGCCATTGGTGAAAGCCAGGCTGTAGCCGGCCACCGTCCAGACGAGGGTGACGATGCAGGTGATGGCGAAGGACTGCATCAGCGTGGCGAGGATGTTCTTCTTGCGCACCATGCCGCCGTAGAACAGTGCCAGCCCGGGGATGGTCATCAGCAGTACGAGCGCCGTGCTGGCGAGCATCCACGCGGTGTCGCCGGAGTCGAGCTTGGGCGGGCCGGCGTCGTCGGCCAGTGCTGGCAGCGCGGCCAACAGCATTGGCAGCATGGCGCCAAGGCCCCAGGTCAGGCGGGGTCGCTTCATCGTTCGTGTTTCCCTCTTTTTTTGGTCGTTCAGAGTGCCGCGGCATCGACCTCGCCGGTGCGGATCCGCACGGCGCGTTCGATGTCGAGGACGAAGATTTTGCCGTCGCCGATCTTGCCGGTATGCGCGGCCTTGGTGATCGCCTCGATCACCTGGTCGGTGAGATCGGCGCTCACCACGACCTCGATCTTCACCTTCGGCAGGAAGTTCACGTGGTATTCGGCGCCACGGTAGATTTCAGTCTGTCCCTTCTGCCGGCCGAATCCCTTCACCTCCGAGACGGTGAGACCCTGCACGCCGAGCGGCGTCAGCGCCTCGCGCACGTCGTCAAGCTTGAAGGGCTTGATGATGGCCATGATCAGCTTCATGTCGCTGCCCCTTGATTGCTCTACACGCCGCCGCCACCCCTCGGCGGGACGGTCGTGCCGGGGTTCCTATCAAGAATCGTGCCGCGGCGGCCCGGGCCGGGCCTTTTCGTCATGGCCGGGTGATTCCCGGATCAAGTCCGGGGACGGCCATGACGAGAAGGCGGACGCATTCAACAGGTTGTCATCCCCGCGCACGCGGGGACCCAGGGGTTACTGTCATCTCTGGGGCAGGGATGGATTTCTCCCCACGGTCGAATGCGGGCATCCAGTGAGACCAGCAATGTTGTCTCATACCAACCGCCGTTGCTGCTGACTCTTGTCGCCGCTCCCTCGCCGTCATGGCCGGGCTTGTCCCGGCCATCAG
>JBGPND010000118.1:0-15659 GCA_041487355.1 Acetobacteraceae bacterium
GCTCATTGCATCGATCGAGCGAACGGCCGATGATTGTCATCACCGGGGCCCGGGAGCAAGCGCCATGAAATCGGCATCAGCCACCACAGCAGTCATCATGTTCTTCGCCGCCATCGTGTTGCAGGGCGCTTTGGGTGCCGCGGCGGCGCAACCATCGTCGCACGCCGGCGACATCCCGCAGTCGCTGCGGGTCGAGCACGAGAACACGCTGGAGCAGCTCACCGCGTTGAGCCGGCGGCGCGGCGCCGTCGGTACGGAGGCGCGCAAAGCGCTCATCCTGTTCAAGCGGCATACCCAACGGGAGCAGGAGTTCATTCTTCCGCCGCTGACCTTGCTCCCGCTTCTCGCCGACGGAAAGGTTTCACCTGACATGAAATGGGCCATTGCCATGGCCGACCGGGTGAAGGCAGAGCGCGAGCAGATTTTTCAGGAGCATACACAAATCACCGATGCAATGAATGAGCTCGCCACCGCCGCCCGGAAGGCACACGACGCCGAAGCGCTCAATTTCGCCCAAGCCGCTGTCGCCGACTCGCTGAACGACGTTGAACTGATCGAGCCGATGTCCATCGTGATCGGCGACTACCTGCGCGCCAAGCTTCCACCGGGGCCGTAGCCGTTATTCGTCGCGATGAAGCCAGGACCGCCGTGCCGGTGAATAATCCCGGCTAGCGTCCCACGAAAGTCGGCTTCCGCTTCTCCCTGAACGCCGCGACGCCTTCGCGGTGATCCTCGGTCTGGTCCAACTGCGGCTGCACGAAGGCTTCGTAATCCAGGAAGTCCTCGTAGCTCGGCCCGCTCGCCATGTGGAACAGCTTCTTCGCCATGCCGAAAGCAAACGTCGGACCGCTGGCGAGATCCGCCGCCAGCTCCTCGGCCTTCGCCATTAGCTCGCCATCCGGCACGACATAGTTCACCAGCCCCAATGACAGCGCCTCCTGCGCCTCGACGAAGCGTGCGGTGAACACCAGCTCCTTCGCGCGCGCCAGGCCGATGCGGCGCGTCAGGAACCAGATCGCACCGCCATCCGGCGCCAGGCCGATCCGCCGGAAGATCTGCGAGAACCGTGCGGTCTCCGACGCGACGATCAGGTCGCAGGCCAGCGCGATGCTCCAGCCGATGCCCACGGTGGGGCCGCGCACCGCGGCAATCACCGGCTTTTCCGTCGCGTGCAGCGTGCGCAGGAAACTGTGGCTGCCGCCTTGCATCTTCTCGCGTTCGGCGCGCAGCCCGCCGCGCTGCATCCGCCCGACATCGGCGCCGGTGCAGAAGGCGCGTCCCTCGCCGGTGACGATGATGGCGCGCACCTGCTCGTCGAACCGCAGCTTCTGCGCGTATTCGCGCAACTGCTGACGCATCTCGTAGGTCAGCGCATTCAGCTTCTCCGGCCGGTTCAGCACCACCTTCGCCACCGGTCCCTCGATGATCAGGTCCACCGACATCGCCGCTTTCCTCCCGCATCGTTCGCGCCATCCAAGCGTGTTGACGCCATGCGGGCAAGGCTGCACCGTGACGCCAACTCGACAAGACCCAGGGGAGCCGAGCATGGCGCGTCCGTTCGAAGGCATCCGCATCATCGACATCACGCATGTGCTGGCCGGACCCTTTGCCGCCTATCAGCTCGGGCTTCTGGGAGCCGACGTGATCAAGGTGGAGCATCCCGACGAACCCGATCAGAGCCGCGATTCCGGTAGCGACAACGTGCTGAACCACGCCAACATGGGCACCGGGTTTCTGACCCAGGCTTCCAACAAGCGCGCCATCACGTTGAACCTGAAGACCGAGCAGGGACGCGAGATCCTGAAGAAGCTGGTCGCCACGGCCGATGTTCTGGTGGAGAACTACCGCCCCGGCGCATTCGAGGCGCTGGGTCTGGGCTACGAGGACCTGCGCAAGATCAATCCGAAGCTGATCTACGCGTCGTTTTCCGCCTTCGGCCAGGGCGGCCCGCGGCGCGAGCAGACGGCCTACGATCACGTGATCCAGTCCACCTCCGGCATCATGGCGATGACCGGCACGCCGTCGGCCAACCCGATCAAGATCGGCGCGCCGGCGATCGACTACGCCACCGGAACGATGGGTGCCTATGCGCTGTCCGCCGCACTGTTCCAGCGCGAGCGCACCGGCCAGGGCCAGCGCATCGACATGGCGATGCTCGACGTCGCGATCATCCTGATGGCCTCGCACGTCACCGGCTTCATGCGCAACGGCGCACATCCCAAGCCGTCGGGCAACCGGACCGGGCACGCCACCAGCATGGCCTACCAGACCAAAGACGGGATCGTGATGGTGGGCGCTTCCAACCTGCGCCAGCAGAAGCGGCTATGGACCGTTCTCGAGCATCCCGAGATGATCAAGCGCACCAACGACGAACGCCGCGCGGACCACGACCGCGAGGAAAAGCTGCTCGCCGAGATCATGCTGACGCGCAGTGCGGCGGAGTGGGAGGAGTATCTGCAGGAGCGTCACGTTCCGGCCTCGCGTGTGCGCACGATGGGCGAGGCGCTGGCCGATCCGCAGATCGCCTCCCGCGGCGTGCTGCATCGGCACGAATCGGCGCCTGGTATCGATGGTCCGTTCACGGTGCCGGTGGCCGCGTTCAAGTTTGCGCATGACGGGCCGCTTGTGGACCGCCCGCCGCCGATGTTCGGCCAGCACACCGATGAGGTGCTGGGTGAGCTTGGCTACAGCCGCGCGGACGTCGAGCGGTTCCGGGCGGCGAAGGTGATCTGAACTGGAGGCTGCGACTTGTCATCGTCATTCCCGCGCAAGCGGGAACCCAGGCGTGCAAGGAACAGTGCTGGTCCCACTGGGTGCCCGCTTGCGCGGGCATGACGACAAATGAGGAGGCAACAATGCAACTCGGTCGGCTTGGGGCTTGGTATTCGACGGACAAGCTGGGCGGTCCCCAGCAGATCAAACAGTTCGTCGGCACGGTGGAGCGGCTCGGCTACGGCACGCTCTGGTATCCGGAATCGCGCGGCTACGAATCGCTGTCGGTTGCCGGCTTCATGCTGGCCAATACGACGAAGCTGAAGATCGGCAGCTCGATCGCCAGCATCTATGCGCGCGACGCGTTCACCTCGCGACGCGGCATGCTGACCCTGCACCAGCTCTATGGCGAGCGCTTCATCCTCGGCCTCGGCGTCAGCCACGTGCCGATGGTGGAGGGGATACGCGGGCACAAATACGAAAAGCCAGTGCCGGCGATGCGCGCCTATCTCGACGGCATCACCAAGGGCGAAGCCGGTTCGGAGAACTGGCCGATCGTGATCGCCGCGCTCGGCCCGCTGATGCTGAAGCTTTCGGCCGAGAAGACGCGCGGTGCGGTGCCCTACAACACCACGCCGCAACACACGGCTGAAGCGGCGAAGATTCTCGGCCCCAACAAGTGGCTGGCGATCGAACAGAAGGTGACGCTGGAGACCGACCCCGCGAAGGCACGCGCGCTCGGCCGGAAGGAGCTGTCGCGCTACATGGTGCTGGACAACTATCGCAACAACTGGCTGCGCATCGGCTTCTCCGAGGCCGAGCTGGCGAATGGCGGCTCCGACCGGTTCATCGACGCGATGGTGCTGTGGGGTACTGCGGACAAGGTGAAGCAGGGGTTGCGCGCGCATTTCGACGCCGGTGCGACACATGCCTGCATCCAGCCAGTGCACGAAGATGGCGACACCGCCGCGCGCGATCGCATCCTGACGGAGCTCGCTGACACCTGAAGGCAGAACCTCGTCACTCGCGCGATTTCGCGAGGCTGACGAGGCGACGCACAATTGGTCGCCTGACAGGGAGAAACCAGCCATGTTGGCAATCCCGAAAAGCGGACCGCTCGCCAGGACGGCGATGGCCTACGTCCTGGCGGGCGGGCGCGGCAGTCGACTCATGGAGCTCACCGACCGGCGCGCCAAGCCGGCGGTGTTTTTCGGCTGCAAGTCGCGGATCATCGATTTCGCCCTGTCCAACGCACTCAACTCCGGCATCCGCCGCATCGGCGTGGCAACCCAATACAAGGCGCACAGCCTGATCCGTCATTTGCAGCGCGGTTGGAACTTCTTCCGCGTCGAACGCAATGAAAGCTTCGACATCCTGCCCGCCAGCCAGCGGGTCTCGGAGACCGAGTGGTACGCCGGCACCGCCGATGCGGTCTACCAGAACATCGACATCATCGAGAGCTATGGGCCGGAGCACATCATCATCCTTGCCGGCGACCATATATACAAGATGGACTACGAGCCCATGCTGCAGATGCACTACGAGCGCGAGGCCGACGTGACCGTGGGCTGCATCGAAGTGCCGCGCACCGAGGCATCGGGCTTCGGCGTCATGCAGATCGATTCCACCGACCGGATCGTGTCGTTCCTGGAGAAACCAAAAGACCCCCCAGGCATGCCGGACAAGCCCGACACGGCCTTGGCCAGCATGGGCATCTACGTGTTCGCTACCAAGTTCCTGATCGACGAACTGCGCCGCGATGCCGCCGACACGAGCTCAAGCCGTGATTTCGGCAAGGACCTCATCCCCTACCTGGTGAAGCACGGCAAGGCGGTGGCGCACCGCTTCACGCAGTCCTGCGTGCGGTCCGACTTCGAGGCAGAGGCCTACTGGCGCGATGTCGGCACGCTCGACGCCTACTGGAAGGCGAACATCGACCTGACCGACGTGGTGCCGGCGCTCGATCTGTATGACATGGAGTGGCCGATCTGGACCTATGGCGAGATCACCCCACCGGCCAAGTTCGTGCACGATGAGGATGGACGGCGCGGTCAGGCGGTCAGTTCGCTGGTCTCCGGCGGCTGCATCGTTTCCGGCGCTTCGGTCAGGCATTCGTTGCTGTTCACCGGCGTGCGCGCGCATTCCTATGCCAGCGTTGAGAACAGTGTCGTGCTGCCCTATGTCGACATCGGCCGGTCAGCACGATTGCGTAACGCCATCGTCGATCGCGGCGTGCGGATTCCCGAAGGCCTGGTGGTGGGCGAGGATCCGCTGCTGGATACGGAACGTTTCCGCCGCACCGAGCAAGGCATCTGCCTGATCACGCAGCCGATGCTCGACCAATTGCGGCAATGACGCCGGTCAACGTTCTGTCGGTCGTTTCCGAAATATTTCCGCTGATCAAGACCGGTGGCCTGGCGGATGTCGCGGGAGCACTGCCGGGCGCGCTCGCCGCCGAGGGGGTGGCGGTGCGTTCGCTGGTTCCAGGCTATCCGCGAGTACTCGCGGCCCTGGAGAACGGCGTCGTCATCGCCCGCGTGGACGAGCTGTTCGGGGGCGAAGCGCGGGTCGTGGCGGCGCAGGCGGCGGGGCTCGATTTGTTCGTGCTGGACGCGCCACACCTGTTCGCGCGCGACGGCGATCCCTATCGCGGCCCAGACGGTAACGACTGGCCGGACAACGCATTCCGCTTCGCGGCCCTGGCGCGCGTCGCCGCGCTGCTGGGACAGGGGCTCGTGCCGGGTCACCTTCCCGATATCGTGCATGCGCACGACTGGCAGGCGGGTCTGGCGCCGGCCTACCTGCATTATGCCGGCGGCCCTCGGCCTGCGACGGTGATGACGGTGCACAACCTCGCGTTTCAGGGCCAGTTTCCATCCGGATTGCTGGCGCGACTCGGCCTGCCGGCACACGCCTATGCGATCGAGGGCGTCGAGTATTACGGCGGCATCGGCTACCTGAAGGCCGGGCTGCAATTCGCCGACCGGATCACCACCGTCTCGCCGACCTATGCGCTGGAGATACGCACCCCGTCGGGTGGCATGGGCCTGGACGGCTTGTTGCGCGCGCGCGCCAATGTGCTTTCCGGCATCCTGAATGGCATCGACGAGACGGTATGGGACCCGGCGCACGATCGCTACCTGGCGGCGCGGTTTGACATCAGCCGACTGACCGAGCGCACCGCCAACAAGGTCGCGTTGCAGTCACAGCTTGGTCTCGAGGTCGATCCCTCGCGAATGTTGTTCGGTGCGATCACCCGGCTGACCGCGCAGAAAGGCACCGACCTGTTGCTTGGGGCGTTGCCAGCACTGATCGAAGCAGGCGCCCAGCTCGCCTTGGTCGGGTCGGGCGACAGTGCGCTCGAGTCGCGGCTGCGTGCCGCTGCCGTGGCACATCCAGGCAGCGTCGCCGTGCGCCTGGCCTACGATGAGGCGCTGGCGCATCTCATCCAAGGCGGCTGCGATGCGCTGCTGATCCCCTCACGCTTCGAACCGTGCGGCCTCACGCAGCTCTGCGCCATGCGCTACGGTGCTCTGCCTGTCGTCGCCCATGTCGGTGGATTTTGCGACACGGTGATCGATGCCAACGAGATGGCGCTGGCCGCCGGCGTCGCCACGGGCTTCCACTTCGCGCCGGTCGAGACCGATATGCTCGTCGCGACGATCGGACGGACGCTTTCCGTGTGGCGGGAGCCCGCGCTGTGGCAACGCCTGCAGCGCAACGCCATGCAGACCGACGTCGGCTGGCGCCAGCCGGCAAAACGCTATGCATCGCTCTATCGCGAGTTGGTGGCCCGACAGCCGCCCGCCACCGGTGCTATGAGCAGCCAGGTGATGCAGCGCAAGTGAGGCGGAGCATGGACATCGGGAACGCGGTAGCAGCGCAACGCGAGCTGGCGAGTGCGTTGTTCGACCAATTGCGGCGTGACGGGCTGGACGAACCCGGGGTGACACGCGATCCCTACGGGCCCGGCGAGCAGCGTGCGCATGCCACGGTGACGGCGGCGGCGCAGAAGCTTGGACTGCGCATCGAACACGATGCGGCGGCCAATCTCTACATGACATTGCCGGGACATGACCCGACGGCGAAGCCCATCGTGGTCGGCTCGCATCTCGATTCGGTGCCGCATGGCGGCAATTTCGACGGCGCGGCGGGCGTGGTGGCCGGCCTCGTCGCGGTCGCGGCGCTGCAAGGTCTCGGCATCACCCTGCCCTGCGACCTTATGGTGATGGGCATCCGCGCCGAGGAGAGCATCTGGTTTCAGGTGTCCTATATCGGCAGCCGCGGCGCGCTCGGCACGCTGCCGGACGGCGCGCTGGACGTGCGCCGGATCGATACCGGGCGCACGCTCGCCGAACACATCGCCGAGTGCGGCGGCGATCCTGACGCGTTGCGTGCCGGTAGACGCTTTCTCGATCCGGCACGACTGCGCGCCTATCTGGAACTGCACATCGAGCAGGCGCCGAGCCTCGTCGCGGCCGGGCGGCCTGTCGCGATCTGCACCGGCATTCCCGGCAACTTCCGCTACCCCGATGCGCGTATCGAAGGCAGCCACGACCATGTCGGCCTGCCGCGCCGCTTCCGCCGCGACGCGGCGATGGCGGGCGCCGAATTCGCCATGGCGCTCGACCGCGTGTGGGAGGAGCGCGACGCGAAGGGCGTGCCGATGGCCTGCACGATCGGCCGGTTCCACACCGATACCGCCGCGCACGGCATGACCATCGTCCCGGGCACCTTCAACTTCAGCCTCGATGTCCGCGCGTATGACGAGGCCGTGCTGGCCGAACTCGACCGGCAGGTGGATGCGATCATCGCCGGCATCGAGCAAAGGCGCGGTGTGCGGTTCCACCGTGGATCGAAGGCGCGTGCGGCGGTGGGACCAGTCGATCAGGCGATCAGGACCGCGCTGGAGACCGGCGCCGCCGAACTGGGCATCCCGGTGCTGCATCTCGGCAGCCCGGCCTCGCATGACGCGGCGGCCTTTGCCGCCACCGGCGTGCCGATGGGGATGATCTTCATACGAAACGAGAACGGCAGCCACAATCCTCGCGAAGCAATGGCGATCGATGACTTTCTGGCAGGCGCGTCATTGCTGACCTGGTTGCTTGCCCAACACTCTGCCGACTCATCCGGATAGTGCGCGACCGTGTCGTCGCGGACCTCCCTTGCATCAACACGGCGGGCTTCGGCATTGTTCTGGGAAAGAGCGAGTCCGGTGGGATCAGTGACAGCCGACGAAGGTCCGGATCGCGCCGGGGAGCCGCCGCCGCAGGCGTGGAGCCGGTGGCTGCGACTGGCGATCTATCTGGCCTGTGGACTCGCGTTCCTCGCCGATCTTACCAACGATGCAACTCTGGCTTTCGGGGTGTTCTATATCCCGTTGGTCAGTACCGCCGTCTATCATCGCGATCCGCGCGCCGCCTGGGGGCTCGCTGCGCTGGCCTCCGTGATGGTGGTGGTCGGCTTCTTCCTCCCCGAAGTGAACCCCGACATCGTCGTCGGCGTCACCAACCGCGGCCTTTCCATCGCCGCCATCTTCACCACGGCCTTCCTGATCCGTCACGAGCGGAAGATCCGCGAGCGGCTCGCCGAACAGACGGTTCGCGCCGAGGTGGCAGATCGGGTCAAGATGCAGCTCTTCACCAATCTGAGCCATGAGCTGCGCACGCCGCTGTCGGCGATCCTCGGATTTGCCGATCTGCTGATGGGCGAAGCCCGGCCCGATCAGCGCGCGGCAGTCGGGCATATCCAGAGCGGCGGCAGGCGTCTGCTGGCAACGGTGGACAACCTGATCGACCTGACGCAGCTCGAGGACAGGACCCTGCGCATCAGGCCGCTCGAGCTTCCCGCGCTGCTGCATCAGGCGGTGGAGGCCGCTCGCCCCGTGGCCGCGGAAAAGCAGATCGCGTTCATGCTTGCGCTCCCGGATGAGAGCCTGCCACAGGTCATGGCCGACGGCTGGGCGCTCCGCCGCATCGTCGACAATCTGATTGCGAACGGCATCAAGTTCACCGAGCCCGGCGGTTCGGTCGAGATATCTGCCCGGCGCGGGCCTGACGGGATTGCCACGGTGATCAAGGACACGGGCACCGGCATGCCGCCGGAGGTCCTGCGGCAAATCGGCGAGCCGTTCTTCCAGGCCGACTCCGGCGCGGCTCGGCGCTTCGAAGGCATGGGCACCGGTCTCGCGCTGAGCCTGCGTCTCGCTGAGGCGATGGGTGCCAGGCTGAGCTTCGACAGCACGCCTGGCAGCGGCACCACGGCTTCTCTCACTCTGCCCGTCGCCGAGCAGGGCGACCATAGCCGGTTCAGAGTAACCGGAAACGCGAGCGAGCCTCGCCAGTCGTGATGGGTATCGCTGCGCTCAACCCATCCTACCGGGTGCGGCGTAGCAGCGTAGGATGGGTTGAGCAGAGCGAAACCCATCATGGCGACGAGATTCCCGTTATGCTGACGTGCTCTACGCCTCGCGGTAGCCCAGCAGGATCAGACCCACCAGGATGAAGCATAGCGGCCACAGCCAGGCGACGATGCGGCTGGCCATCCGGTTCGCCGTCCGGTTGAGGCGGAGTTCGAGCCAGCGAGCGCATCCGGCGACGATGCCCGCGAGAGCGAGCGGTGTATGGGTGAGCTCGATGAGCAGTTGATCCTTCACATTGGCGATTGCGTGGCTGTGCGTAAGCAACAGCACGCCGCCGCCGGCGCAGAGCAGAGGGAACACCAGGGCGGCGTTCGGATGGGCTTCGCGGCCAGTGCGCACGCGCCACTCGAAGATCGCGAAGGCTGCGATCAGCACGACGAAGATGCGATGCTGCAGCACCTCCACGTCGCGGAAGCTCGCGAAGAAGCCGATGTCGCCGAGCGGCCAGACCTCCGGATCGGAGCGCAGGAACAGGAAGCCGGCGAGGCCGAGGAAGATCAGCGGCCAGTGGCGCGCCCAGCGCAGGCCGGCCTGGTTCAGCAACGACAGCAGGCCGATCGCGAGCACGAACAGCCCGGACCAGTGATGGTTGTATTCCGACCAGGCGATGTCGGCGGCATTGCGGGGCGGCAGGTCGCCGGAACCGGGAACGAACGCGATCTGCGGCGTGGCGTTGTGATGCGCCGCCTCCGCGTCCAGCCTCGCCTGCAACGCCGGCAGTGCGAGCGTGTCGTGGTCGGGAGAAGCGAAACGCGGCCATTGCGGCGTATTGCGTTCGACGATCTCCGGCCACGTGACCCTGTCGTGCGTGAGGTCGACGGCGGGCGGGACGGAGGTGAGCGAGGCGGCGGCGAAGAAGATCGCGACACCGATGCCGACCTCGACTTCGGCGAAGCGCTTAAGACGAGCGATCGGTGTGGCGGGCGCCGAACGCAGGCGCTCGACCAGCAGGAAGTTCGCGGCACCGAGGCCGAGCAGCATGAGGAACATGGCGATCTTCGCACCGACCATCACGCCATAGGCGGTGCCGTAGAGACCCTGCCAGTCGCCGATATAAAGCACGCTCATGGTGATGCCGCTCACCAGGATGCAGGCGACTCCGGCCATCGACATGCGTGAGAAGCGCGCGCCGACCAGGCGCCAGGCCTGGCCGTTGTGGATGCGGCCGAGCGCCAGCACGAAGCAGGGGATGCCGCCGATCCAGATCGCCGCGCCGAACTGGTGCAGGCCCTCCACCAGCAGGAGCGGCGTGCGGTTGTCGAGCCGCGCCGCGGCGTGCGTGGTCAGGGTGGCGGCGGCCAGTTCGATCACGGTGAGCATCAGCAGCGGTGCGACAGGCGTGCGCTGGCCGAGGGCGAACAGGGTCAGCGCGATCAGCGCCGCGGCCACCATCTTCACCATGCCGGCGATGGCGAAATGCGCTCCCATTACCTCGCCAAGCGAAAGATCGACGGTGCCGACCAGAACGATGCTCTGCAGCCCCACCGTTGCCAGCTCGCAGACCAGCAGCGCGACGGCGCTCCAGGCAGCGAGTTTCGCGCAGCCGCGCCCAATGCTCTCGCCCGCCGAGCCGAGCTGGCGCGCCAGCGGATGCAGCAGCAGGACAAGAAACAGCACTCCGCCGAGCGCCATCGACTGGGCGACGATGGTCAAGCCGTGAATGACGATCGACAGGTAGCCGAACAGATCGATCAGCAGCGTCACGCGCTATTGGCCTGCCACGGTGAAGGGCACGTCTCCACGGGTGATATGGCCGTCGATCGCCAGCACCTGCCAGCGAACGACATAGGGACCCGGCACGGTGAGTTCGGTGCTGCTGCTGATCACGTTGGGCGGTCCGGACTGGTTGATCCTCAGCACCGTCTGGCTGTGGTCCGGGCGCGTCAGGGTGAGGCGCGAGCGGGCCCGGTCGATCCGGCTGTTGTAGCTGAACGTCAGGGTCACCTTGCCGGATGGCACGCTGCCACCCGCCGGCGGCTGACTCTGCTCCAGGATGGCGTGGGCCATGGCGCCCGCTTGTGGCAGCACAATGCCGAGCAACGCCATGACAATGATTCGGCACGAAAGCCAAGGCAGGACATCGGTTGGCAAAGGCGCCCCTCCTGTTCCGGCGCGCAGCTATCGGCTATCAGTCGATGGAACGCAATTGCCTCTCACCGCCGCAGGCTGAAAACCAGACGCTGCTTATGAGCCGCCAACCTCCGGGCCGTCGCACCGACTATCGGTATTTCCACGCCATCACCACGCGCTGGATGGACAACGACGTGTTCCGCCATGTGAACAACGTCAACTACTTCTCGTTCTTCGACACCGCGGTGACCTATTTCGAGATGACCAGCGGTGTGGCGGACCTGCTGGAAGGTCCGGTGCATTGCGTGGTGGCCGAGGCGATGTGCCGCTACCATAGCTCCGTGGCGTTCCCGGACCGCATCACGGTGGGCATCAGGGTGGCGCGGATCGGCGGCAGTTCGGTGCGCTACGAGATCGGCGTGTTCCGCAACGACGATGACGAAGCGGCGGCGGAAGGCTATTTCGTGCACGTCTTCGTCGACCGCGCGACGCAGCGCCCGGCACCGGTTCCGGTGGCATCGCGCGCGATCCTGCAGACAATCACGGTAGCCGGCTGACGAACGTGCGTTTTTCAACGTCATGGCCGGGCTTGTCCCGGCCATCTCACGCGGCACTGGTGCTGGTGCAGATGCCCGGGTCAAGCCCGGGCATGACGGAGAAGGAATGGCGCATTTCGATGAGCGTCTACGACGACTCTCAAGATGCCGCCGGCAAGACTGCGTGATCCACCTCCGCGGCGGCGAAAGCGAGATCAGGCGCGAATATCCTCCCGTTCAAGATACGGGTAGTCGGCCAGGATCTCGTCCTCCGTAGTGCCTGCGGCCAGCAATTCCAGCGCGTCCTTGACCCGGATGCGCATACCCCGGATACATGGCCGCCCACCGCATTGCGCGGGATCGATGGTGATACGCGACATTGGCGCTCGCTTGGCTGGCATGACTGCTAGGTCGATACTCTAGCCGGTTTTGGACAAGCGATGCAGCCATCTTCCGCCGCCAGGCGGCAATCGGCGCATGTGTCACACTCAGCTGCCGCCAAATGCACGGCATCGATAGGGAGGAACTGAATCATGGATTTCGGCATCAGGGGCAAGAAGGCAATCGTCTGTGCGGCGAGCAAGGGGCTCGGCCGCGCCTGCGCACTTTCGTTGGCGCGTGAGGGCGTGGAACTGGTGATCACCGCGCGCACCGCGGCCGATCTGGAAAAGACCGCCGACGAGATTCGCAAGGAGACAGGAGTCAAGGTGACACCGGTCCCTGGCGACATCACCACCGAAGCCGGCCGTGCCGCGGCGCTGGCGGCGTGTCCGCAGCCCGACATCCTGGTGAACAACGCCGGCGGGCCGCCGCGTGGCGACTTCCGCGAGTGGGGCCGCGACGAATGGATCAAGGCGATTGATGCCAACATGCTGGCGCCGATCTTCCTGATCAAGGCTGTCATCGACGGCATGATCGCGCACAAGTTCGGCCGCATCGTCAACATCACCTCGGCCTCGGTAAAGTCGCCGATCCCGGAGCTCGGCATGAGCAACGGCGCGCGCGCCGGCCTCACCGGCTTCGTCGGTGGGCTGGCACGCCAGGTGGCCCGCCACAACGTCACGATCAACAACCTGCTGCCCGGACCGTTCCTGACGGATCGACTGCGCAGCGGCTTCGCCCACACGGCGCAGGCCACCGGCCGGCCGATCGACGAGGTCGTCGCCGAGCGTGCGAAGAACACGCCGGCGGGACGCGTCGGCGACCCGGCCGAGTTCGGCGACGCCTGCGCCTTCCTGTGCGCCGCTTCGTCCGGGTTCATCGTCGGTCAGAACCTGTTGCTCGACGGCGGGGCGTTCAACTCCTCCATCACGTGATCCAAGGTGTCATTGCGCGCCGAAGGCGAAACAATCCTCTGGGGAACGACACCCACGGGGATTGCTTCGCTACCGGCCCTCGGCTGGTACGTTCTGCCTCTGTTAGCCCTTGGCCTGTCCCGCCACTGCTCCTAGGGTTGCGGCACAGCAAAGGAGGCAGGGCGATGCGCAAGGGTCTTGGTGGCGTGCTTCTGGCGGCGGGCCTGACGGCGAGTGTGCCCGCAATGGCGCAGAAATCAGCCGACACGCTGCGCATCACCTGGCGCGACGGCATCCCCGATGTCCTGCCGTATTACAACCAGCTCCGCTCCGGTGTCGTGCTCGGGCATCAGGTCTGGGACTCGCTCGTCTATCGCGACCCCGAGACGTTCCAGATCAAGCCGCTGCTGGCGGAGTCCTACAAATGGGTGGACGAAACGACGCTTGAATTCACCCTGCGGAAGAACGTGACCTTCCACAACGGCGACAAGTTCACTGCCGACGATGTGGTCTACACGATCAACACGATGACCACCGATAAGCAGGTCTCGACGCCGAGCAACTACTCGTATCTCGACCACGCCACCAAGGTGGACGACACGCATGTCCGCGTTGAGCTGAAGCGTGTGTTCCCGGCGGCGCTCGATTACATGGCGATGACTCTGTACATCCTGCCGAAGGCGTATCGCGAGAAAGTCGGTGCGGACGAGTATTCGCAACATCCGATCGGAGCCGGGCCCTATAAGATCACCCGGGTCAACGGCGTCACCGAGATCGATCTGGAACGCTATGACGGCTATTACGCCGACAGTCCGAAGGGCAAGCCGGCGATCGGCAAGATCGTGATCCATGAGGTGCCCGATCCCGCCACCGAGATGGCCGAGCTGTTGGGCGGCCGCGCCGACTGGATCTGGAAATTCAGCCCTGACCAGTTCGATTCCGTCGGCCGCATGCCGAACCTGCAGGCGGTGCGCTCGGAATCCATGCGCATCGAGTACTTCGGCATGGATGCCGCAGGCCGCACCGGCGCGGACAATCCGCTGACCAAGCAGAAGGTGCGCGAGGCGATCTTCTACGCGATCGACCGCGCGACCATGGCGAAGCAGCTTATGCAGGGCGGTTCACGCCCGCTGGATGCACCCTGCTACCCGACCCAGTTCGGCTGCGACGCGGCTGCCGCGGTGCACTATCCCTATGATCCTGCCAAGGCAAAACAGTTGCTGGCAGAAGCCGGCTATCCGAACGGCTTCGACACGGAACTGGTGACCTACGAGCTGCCGCAATGGGCCGGCGCGGTGCAGGGCTATCTGAACGCGGTGGGGATCCATGCCAAACTGACCTTGATGCAGGTGGCCGCCGTGGTGCAGCGCTCGCTCGCCGGACAGAACCCGCTGGAGCTGGGCTCCTGGGGCAGCTATTCGGTCAACGATGTCTCCGCCATCCTGCCGAACTTCTTCACCTTCACCCCGGGCGACTATGTGCGCGATCCGGAGCTGAAGAAGCTGGTGGAGGCCGGCAGCGCGACCGTGGATCCCGATCAGCGCCGCAAGGCTTACAGCGCGGCGATCAAGCTGATCACGGAGAAGGCCTACTGGATGCCGATGTTCACCTACACGGTGACCTATGGCTTATCGAAGCAGCTCAACTTCAAGCCGTATCCGGACGAGTTGCCGCGCTTCTTCCTGAGCAGTTGGAAGTAGCCGCAGCCTCCCGGCATTGTGTGTCGATCAGGAGTAGCTGCGTCCTAGGATGCGGCCATAGCGGGTTCTGGGTGACCGGAAACGCGCGCGAGCCTCGCCGGTCGTGATGGGTATCGCTGCGCTCAACCCATCCTACAGGCTGGGGCGTAGGATGGGTTGAGCAGAGCGAAACCCATCATTCGGGCGAGATTCCAGTTATGCTGAACGTGCTCCAACCAATCGGGAGGAAACCAACATGACCACGAAAGCTGCAGCGTCCAGGCGCAACTTCGTCAAGGGGCTCGCCGGCACGATCGGTGTCGCTGCCCTGGCTCCAGCCGCCGCACTGGCGCAGCAGCCGAGTGCGGCGACCGGCACGCCGCCATCCGTCATCACCAATCCGCCGCGGCAGTGGGGACACCACGCGCCACCCGAGATTTATCCCGATCCCGACATCATCGTCATCGATCCGTCATTCCGGCAGTACCTGCTTGGCATCACTGCCATCCATCGCGTGGCGACCGGCTTCCTGTGGGCCGAGGGGCCGGCCTGGTCGAGCGAGGGCCAGTACTTCGTGTTCAGCGATGTGCAAGGCAACACGCAGTATCGCTTCCTGTGGGACGATCGCCGGGTGACCGCATTTCGGAAACCGTCCAACAACAGCAACGGCAACTCCTTCGACTTCCAGGGACGCCAGCTCTCGACCGAGGACTTCTTCCGCCGCGTGGTCCGCTGGGAGCACGACGGCACGATGACGGTGATCGCCGATTCCTTCGACGGCAAGCCGCTGAATTCGCCGAACGACCTGGTGCCGCATTCCGATGGCAGCATCTGGTTCACCGATCCGCCGTACGGCGACACGCTGTCGGAAGGCCATCCGGACGAAGCCGGCGGCCCGACCAACCCGCAAGGTCTGCTCAACCCGCGCATCGGCGCGGAGAATGCC
>JBGPND010000119.1:0-15577 GCA_041487355.1 Acetobacteraceae bacterium
TCGGATCGGGATCAGGGATTGGTCGGACGCCGCGAGGTGTGGCGGACCCGCAGGATGTGAACCTCATCGTCGCGGAGCATGCGGTATCGGATGATGTAGGGGTAGGCCGTTACCAGCTCCCGCATGTCCGTGTTCGACACGCGGCGGCCTCGGTGGGGGAAGAGCGCGATTCTATCCCCGGCCGCGATCAGGCCCTCCGCCAGTCGAACAGCGGCCCGGGGATTGAAGTCGAGCAGGTAATCGTATGCGCGCGCCTTCGCGCAGGGCTGACGGTGCCCAGATGACACGCATGGAGCTAGGCGGTAGGCGGTGGCATCCTCTCGCCCTTGGCCAGCCTCAGCAGCCATTCGCGCACGCGGTCGTGCGCAACGCCCTTGCCCGCCTGGATTTCCGCCTCGGCGGCGGCATCCGCAGCCGCTTCTGCCGCTTCATCGAGCGGAAGGTCGAAGATCGATTCGGTCCTGGCTTTGGGCATGGCGCCTTCCCCAGGTGGCGAAGCACACCACAAATTCGGGCAGAACCCGAAAGGGCAGCCATAACAATGAGTTCGACGAGCGCGGCTGCAGCGGCAAGCCCGCCCTCGGGCACTGGACCCGGGAGCCTGCCCCCGCGTCGGCCATCGCCACCGGGCTTGACCCGGTGGTTGACCCGGGGGACCCCATGCAACGTGAGAAGACGCGCCGCAGCCCCCCTGCCCTTGGGCTCCGACCAGAGGAGCCTGCCCCCGGACTTGTTCCCGGGGTCAGTCCTCGTCCGTCGTCCGCCGGATCAGCACCTCTCGCTTCCCCACGTGGTTGGCGGCGCCGACGATGCCTTCCTTCTCCATCTGCTCGATCAGTTTGGCGGCGCGGTTGTAGCCGATGTTGAGATGCCGCTGGATGAAGCTGGTGCTCGCCTTGCCCTCGCGCGCCACCACGGCGACCGCCTGCTCATAGAGCCCCTTCTCGCCGTCGCCTGACGCGCCGAGGCCGGCAAGCATCGCCCCGCCGTCATCGTCCGTCGGCTCGGTCACCTCCTCGACATAGGCGGGCTCACCCTGCTCGCGCAGGAATTCCACAACCTTTTCAACCTCTTCGTCCGACACGAGGGGGCCGTGCACGCGGGTGATGCGTCCGCCACCCTGCATGTAGAGCATGTCGCCCATGCCCAGCAGTTGTTCGGCGCCCTGCTCCCCCAGGATGGTGCGGCTGTCGAACTTGCTGATCACCTGGAAGCTGATGCGGGTGGGAAAATTCGCCTTGATCGTGCCGGTGATCACATCCACCGATGGCCGCTGCGTCGCCATGATCACGTGGATCCCCGCCGCGCGCGCCATCTGCGCCAGGCGCTGCACCGCGGCCTCGATTTCCTTGCCGGCGACCATCATCAGGTCCGCCATTTCGTCGACCACCACGACGATCAGCGGCATCGCCTCCAGTGCCAGCGGCTGCTCCTCGAAGGTGGGGCGGCCGGTGTCGGGATCGAAGCCGGTCTGCACGCGCCGCGTCACCACCTCGCCCTTGGCGCGCGCCTCGGCCACACGGTCGTTGTAGCCGCCGATGTTGCGCACGCTGAGCTGGCTCATCGCGCGGTAGCGGCGCTCCATCTCGCGGACGGTCCATTTCAGCGCGGTCACCGCCTTGGCCGGCTCGGTCACCACCGGGGCCATCAGATGCGGGATGCCTTCGTACATCGAAAGCTCCAGCATCTTCGGGTCGATCAGGATCAGCCGGCACTGGTCGGGCGACAGCCGATACAGCAGCGACAGGATCATCGCATTGACGCCGACCGATTTGCCGGACCCGGTGGTGCCGGCGATCATCAGGTGCGGCATGCGCGCCAGGTCGGCCACGATCGCCGCGCCGCTGATGTCCTTGCCGAGTGCCAGCGCCAGCCGCCCGGAGTGCTTCCGCACCTCGTCGGAGGCCAGGATTTCCGACAGGAACACGGTCTCGCGCCGTGCATTGGGCACCTCGATGCCGATTACGTTGCGGCCGGGCACGGTGGCGATGCGCACGGCGGTGACCGAGAGGCTGCGCGCCACATCGTCGGCCAGGCCGATCACGCGCGCACTGCGAATGCCGGGCGCCGGCTCCAGTTCGTACAGCGTCACCACCGGGCCCGGGCGGATTTCCACGATGCTGCCCTGCACGCCGTAATCCGCGAGCACCGTCTCCAGCAGGCGGGCGTTCGCCTCCAGCGATTCGGCGCTGGGTCCGCTGGTGGCGCGGGCCGGCGCGGGATTCAGCAGCGACAGGGACGGGAAACGCCAGCCAGCCTCGATCAGCGGCAGGCTCTCCTGGCGCGGGCGGCGGAATGGCACCGTTGCCTTCGCCATGCGCGATGCCACCGCGGGCGGTGGCTCATCGGCTGCCGGAGCGATGCGGGACGCGGTGGCCGGCTCGCGCCGGACGACCGTGCCGGAGGGCGGCACGTCGCGGCGGCGGAAGCGCAGCAAGCTGGCCAGACGGAAGAAGCTCCGGGAGGGGGCGGGTGACAGCCGCCGCAGCACACCGGCGGCATCGCGGCTGCCGGACACGCTGTATCGCGCCGCGCGCCCGGCGAAGCGTCCGGCGGCGCGCCATTCGCCGGCCGACAGGCCGAGTGCCAGCAGGGTCAGCGTTATGGCGAGGGCCATGCCGATGGTCCAGACCATCAGTGCACCGACCGGTCCCAGAACGTCGCGTCCGGCCACCAGGCCGGCGCTGCCCAGCAGCCGGCCGATCGCCCCGCCCAGCCCCGCCACGGTCGGCCAGGCGAGCGAGGGCGGCGCGGGGACGGCGGCCAGCACCGCGGCGAGCACGGGCAGCGCGGCCAGCATCGCGGCAAGCCGCGCGGCCATGCTGCCCAGGCCCCGCCGCGAGGCGATGCGCCAGGCCCAGGCAAGCATCGCCAGCCCCGGCAGCGCACCCGCAAGGCCGAACCCCTGCAGCAGCAGGTCCGCCAGCATGGCGCCGACCGGTCCCGCGAGGTTGCTGGTGTGGCGGGATGTCGCGGTGTTCAGCGAGGGATCCCGCGGGTCGTAGCAGGCCAGCGCCACCAGCAGAGCGAGACCCAGCAGCCCGAGCGCCAGCCCGCCCAGTTCCGCCGACCGCCGATTCATCAGCGCCCGGATGGTGGGAGAGGCGAGGCGTCGGGCCTCGACGGAGCTGGAGCGAACGGCCATGCGAATCGGCACCTTGTGCGCGCCGGCTGGGGCGCGGCATCAAGTATAGCCTGGAAACGGCTGATGAATGAAGCGCGTTCGCCGGTGCCGCTCCCCCGGGCTCGCCGCCATCCAGGCCGCTCAGAACACCTGCTCGCCGTGCAGCACGATGTCCAGGCCCTCGCGCTCCTGTTCGCGCGTCACCCGCAGCCCGACGATGAGATCGGTCAGCTTCAGAAGCACGAGGCTCGCGACCGCGCTATAGCCGAGCGTGGCAGCCACGCCCACCGCCTGGACGGCGAGCAGCGCGCCACCGCCGACATAGGCGCCTTCCGGATGCGCCGCCGTCGCGGTCAGCGGCCCGAAGGCGAACACGCCGGTTGCAAGCATGCCGATGATGCCGCCCACCCCGTGAACGCCAAACACATCCAGGCTGTCGTCGTAGCCGAGCATCGGCTTCAGCACCGTCACCGCCCAGAAGCAGGCCGCGCCGGCGACGAGGCCGATCGCCAACGCCGGTCCCGGCAGGACAAAGCCCGCGGCAGGGGTTATCGCCACCAGCCCAGCCACCGCGCCGGAGATCGCCCCCAGCACCGAGGGCCTGGCGCGCAGCAGCCACTCGGCGAGGCTCCAGGACAACGTGGCCCCGGCAGCGGCCATCTGCGTCGCCAGCACGGCCATGCCGGCTCGCGCATTGGCGCCCAGGGCGCCACCGGAGTTGAAGCCGAGCCAGCCTACCCATAGCAGCGAGGCGCCGACCACCGCGTACGACAGGTTCCACGGCGCCATGTTCTCCTGCCCGTAGCCGAGCCGACGGCCCAGCGCGAGGGCGCAGACGAGGCCGGTGACGCCGGAATTGATCTCCACCACCGTGCCGCCGGCGAAGTCGGCGATGCCGAGCGTGTTCAGCCAGCCGGTAGCGCCCCAGACCCAATGGGCGATCGGCGCATAGACCAGGAGTGACCACAGGGTCATGAACAGCAGCAGCGCGGAGAACTTCATGCGGTCGGCGAAGGCGCCGGTCACCACCGCAGGGGTGATGATGGCAAACGCCATCTGGAACAGCAGGAAGACGCTTTCGGGAAGCGTCGTCGGCAGCGGATTTTCGCTGCCGGCGCCGAGCGTGAACGGCTTGTCCCAGTCGGCGCCGATGCCGTTCAGGAACAGACGCGAGGCGTCGCCGATCCAGGCGTTGCCGTTGGTGAAGGCGAGCGAATAGCCGGCGACCATCCACACCACGGTCATTAGCGCGCACAGGCTGAACGACTGCATCATCGTCGCCAGCACATTCTTCTTGCGCACCATCCCGGCATAGAACAAGGCGAGGCCCGGCAGGGTCATCAGCAGCACCAAAGCGGTGCTGACCAGCATCCAGGCGACGTCGCCGGAATCGATACGCTGCATGTCGTTTGCATTCCTTATCCTGGCCGCGATGCCCGCGCGCCAATAACACGCGTAAACAACAAGAACCGTGCCATATCGCTGGCTTGTCGCGGGCCGCGACGAAGGCCAGTGTGCCGCGTGATTGAGCACACGCGTTTGCCGCCGCTCCGGGCATTTGCCGCCACGGATGGCGGCCGATGTGGAAAGCCTGTTGCCCCTTTTGTGGGCAGTTCAGTCGGAGATGCGGGGATGGACGAAACGATCGCCGCGGATGTTTGCGTGGTAGGAGCGGGCCCGGTCGGCGGAACGCTGGCCTGCCGGCTGGCGGCGGCGGGCATCGCCACGGTCGTGGTGGATCGTGCCGCGCTGCCGCCGATGGAGCACCCGGCATTCGATGGCCGCGCCTACGCCATCGCCGCCGGATCGCGCCGTCTGCTCGAAACCGCCGGGGTGTGGGACAAGCTGCCTGAACCCGCCTGTCCGATTCTGGACATCCGCGTGAGCGACGGCAGCGTCGGCCACCGCGCCTCGCCCCTGTTCCTGCATTTCGACCACCGCGAGGCGGGCGTGGGTGCGTCCCCGTTCGGCTGGATGGTGGAAGCGCGCAGCCTGCGCGTGGCGCTGAACGCGCACATGCACAATCTGCCGGCGCTGGGTGTCTTCGCGCCCGCCTCTGCGGAGGTGGAGCGTCGCGACGATGGCGCCAGCGTGCACATCGCGGGCGGGCCGCGCATCGCGTGCCGGCTGGTGGTGGCGGCGGAAGGCCGCAACTCGCCGTTGCGCGAGGCGGCCGGCATCCCGGTCACCAGGTTGCCGTACAGCCAGACCGGCATCGTCTGCGCCATCAGCCACGAGAAGCCGCACAACAACACCGCACTCGAGCACTTCCTGCCGTCCGGTCCCTTCGCGCAATTGCCCATGTGCGCCAGCCGCGACGCCGAGGAGGGCGGCGCGGCGAACGTCTCCGCCATCGTCTGGACCGAGCGCACGCCGATCGCACAGCGCATGCTGAAGCTGGACGACACGCGCTTTGCCCGTGAGATCGCCCGCCGCCTCGGCGATCATCTGGGCGCTGTGCACGTGGTCGGGCGCCGCTGGAGCTATCCGCTCTCGGCGATGCATGCGCACCGCTATGCCGACACGCGCCTCGTGCTGGTCGGAGACGCGGCGCATGGGATCCATCCGATCGCTGGGCAGGGTCTCAATCTCGGCTTCCGCGATGCGATCGCGCTGTCCGAACTGCTGATCGAGGCGTCACGTCGGGGCGAGGATCTCGGCGCACCTTCGCTGCTGCAGCGCTACCAGCGGCAGCGCCGCCCCGACAATCTGCTGATGCTTGCCGCCACCGACACGCTCGACCGGCTGTTCAGCAGCGACAATCCGCTGCTCCGCCTGGCCCGCGATGTCGGCATCGCCGCGGTGCACCGCGCGCCGCCGCTGAAGCGGCTGTTCATGCGCCAGGCAATGGGACTCGGCTGAACGCGGCGTTGGCTGTGAGGCGCCGTGGCACCGTTGGGCGCGTCAGAAGTTCAAGCCGCCGCACGGACTTTGCCCAGCCGGTCGAGAGCGCGATCGATCCGTGCCAGCGCCGCGGGTTCCTGCGTGAACACAACGGCGAGCTCGTCGCCGCCTGAGCGAACAACACGACCCGCGACGGCGCCTTCTGCCCCCGGAAGCTCGACCTCGACCGCATCTCCCGGTGCAAGCGACCAGTCGCATCGCAATGCGGCGCCACCGCGGGAGAGATTGTTGATCGGCAGGCGTGCGGATTCACGCCCAGAAGCCCGCAGCAGCACTAGGGCACCACTGCCTGCAACGCGCTCATAGCGCCGCCGTTCCCCGGTTTTCGGCCCGCACGGCCACAAGGAAATGATCGACCTCAAGGCGCAGGTTCTCAGCCTGGCCGCCGATATCCTTGGCGCCATCCAGCACGGAATGGCTTGCCTTGCCGGCACTCTCGGCCACCTCGGCAACTTCGCTCATGGCACGGGCCGCCCGATCCGTCGCGCCGGAAACGGCCTGCACGCTGGCAGCAATTTCGCGCGTCGTGGCACTCTGCTGCTCCACGGCTCCGGCGATCGCCGCCGAGACCGCGTCCAGTCTGCCGATGGTTGTTCCGACCTGGTCAATCGCCGCAACCACTTCGTCCGTCGCGTTGCGGACGGCCTCGATCTGGCCGCTGATTTCCCCCGTCGCCTTGCCGGTCTGCGCTGCAAGCGCCTTCACCTCGCCGGCGACGACCGCAAATCCCTTGCCGGCTTCTCCGGCCCGCGCCGCCTCGATGGTCGCATTGAGCGCCAGAAGATTGGTCTGGTTGGCGATGTCACTGATCAATCCGACCACCTCGCCGATTCGGGCCGTGGCGTCGGTCAGCTTCCGCATCGTCTGATGGCTGCTCTCGGAGTGCTGCACGGCCTCGCGCGCGACCTGCGCCGCCATGGCCACCTGCCGGGACACTTCTTCCACGCTGGAGGTGAGTTCCTCGATCGCGGCAGCAATCGTCGTGAGCTCCTGGGACGACCTGGCGGATCCCTCCGCAGTGCCGACAGCATGCTCGTGCACCCTGGTTGCCACGTCCGACATGGTCGCGGCTGCACGGCGCATCTCCTCCGCGGACCGGCCGAGCGCTGCCATGACCCCGGATATCGAGGCGCCGAAGTCCTGCGTGTGCTGGTCCATTGCCGTCTGACGCCGTTCCTTCGCCGCGCGGGCGGCCTCCTGCTCGGCGGCCAGCCGACGCTTTTCGATCGCGTCCTGGCGGAACACATCGAGCGCGCGTGCGATTTCACCGACCTCGTCGCGGCGGCGCGCATCGACCAATTTCACATCGAGATCCCCGGCCGCCAGCGCGCGCACCACGCCGGTGATCCGCGACAATGGCAGCGCGATCCGCCGGACCACTACCAGGAAACATACACTCGTCGCGCCGCATGCGAGCAACAGGCAAGCGCCCGCAATAAGCAGGTCACGCAGGGCCGCCGACTTCAGCCGGGCGGTCACCAACTCGCTCGCCTGTGACGCCGCGGACATGATGGCGAGGAGCGAATCAATCTGCGGCGTGGATTGCCCGACCCAGTCGCTGGCCGACATGGGATAACTACCTGCGCTTTGGCTGACTGCGATCAACCGGTCGGCCAGTGGCAGGAATCCGCCGAAATAGCGCTCTCGAGCGGTGCCGAGCGCCTGCCTGATCGCCGGCGCCGTGCCGTCCGCCGCGGCGAGATCAAGCGTCAGGTTCCAAGCGAGTTGAATCTGTGCGCGGTATCCGGAAATCTGCTGCAACTGGTCGGGTGGGATCGGTTTGCCGGCTGCAATCGCCGAGGCGATGATGGAGCGCTCGCGACCCGAGAGGTCCCGCAGGGTCCAGCCCAGTTGCTTGATACTGGCATACCGGGTGACGATCGGATCGCCCTGGCTCGCGGTATGCATCATCGCCAGCCAGAGTCGCAGCGAGGCATCGACCAGTTCGGTCATGCCCGGGATGAAGAGCTTCAGCAGATCAGGGTCCCGCTGCGCCTTGCCGACGGCAAGTATCGTGTCGGCTCTCGCACGCAGATCGCCCGCCTTTTGATGTGCCTTGTTCCAGTCGGTAACGAGCTCCGGCTTGCCAGGAAATTCCTGGACCAGCAAGGTCGGCAGACTCGCGGCGAAGCCATCCTCAACCGCCTTGCGCCGCGCCTCGATCTGCCGCAGTTGCTCGGCCGTGCCAGGCGCTTCGGCCTGTAATGTATTGTTCGTCGCCAGGCGCTCTATGAGCAGCTCATAGACGCCTGCAATCAGTCGATTGCCCGCAGTATTGGCTGCGTCCAGCCGCTCGGCCGCACTGAATTCGTGCCAACTCTGTGCGCCGACGTACAAGAGCGACGCAACCAGCAGCATCGCCATGCTCGCGATGGCAGCCAGCAGGACGCCGCGGAGTGACCGGGTCCGGGCGTGACGAGCATGCGTCTGGAGTTGACTCTCGGCTCTCACATTCCCAGACATGGGCGGCTCCCCGCTGTGCGGCGGGAGGAAGCATGCCGGGCGCAACTTACCAACCGGTTTATGTTCGGGGCGCCCCCCCTTTGTCGCCCTGGCCGGGCCGGCTATCCTCGGCCGACACAGTGAGCGTGTGAAAGGCGGCTCGCCTCCGCGGTCACGCCGCGCGGACCGTCGCCAGGAAGTCGTCGACGTCGCGCCGCAAGGTCTCGGACTGCCGCGACAGTTCGCCCGCCGCACTGAGCACCTGCGCCGCGGCGGCACCGGTGTCGCTCGCGGCGCGACTGACGCCCTCGATGTTGCTCGCGATATCGCTCGTTCCCTGGGCGGCCTGGTGCACATTGGTGGCAATCTCGCGCGTGGCGGCGCCTTGCTCCTCCACAGCCGAGGCGATCGTGGTAGCGATCTCGCTCATCTGGCGGATCGTCGCGCCGATGCTGCGGATCGCCTCCACGGTCTGTCCTGTCGCGCCCTGGATATCGCCGATCTGCGCCCTGATCTCCTCGGTGGCCTTCGCCGTCTGGCTGGCGAGTGACTTGACCTCGCTGGCGACCACGGCAAAGCCCTTGCCGGCGTCACCCGCGCGCGCCGCTTCGATCGTTGCATTGAGCGCCAACAGGTTGGTCTGGCTGGCAATCGTCTCGATCAGTTGCACCACCTCGCCGATGCGCTGGGCCGTCCTGTTGAGGCCCTCAACGGTCGAATTGGTCTTGTCCGCCTCGACCACAGCCAGGCCCGCGATCTTCGAGGACTGCTCGACCTGCCGACCGATCTCGAGCACCGACGTAGACAGCTCCTCGGCGGAGGACGCCACGGTCTGCACATTGGCCGATGCCTGCTCGACCGAGGCGGCGACCGCGGTCGCCTCATGCGTCGCCTGCTCAGCCGTATGGGTCATCGCCTGCGCGGAGGACTGCATCTCGGTGGCCTGCGACGCGACCGAATTGACCACACCCTTGATGCCGGCCTCGAACGTATCGGCGAGGCGCAGCATGCTGGCCTTGCGTTCCGCCTCCACCTCGGCCCTGTGTCGCTCGTTGTCCTCGCGCAGCCGTTCCGCCTCGATCATGTTGCTCTTGAACACCGCGACGGTGTCGGCCATCTGGCCGATCTCGTCCTTGCGGCCGATGCCGGGGATCTCGACCGCCTTGTCCCCGCCGGCCAGCGCGCGCATCGCCGCGCACATGCCGACCACCGGGTGCGAGATGCCACGGCCGATCAGCCAGGCAAGCGTCGCGCCCGCGACCAGCCCGGCCAGTCCCAGCGCCATCACCAGCGTTGCGCCGCGGCCGATGACCGCCAGCGCTTCCGTCCCGGTCACGGCCTGTTCGGCGAGGTTGCTGTCCTGCGCCTTGACCGCATCCGCCGACAGCGCCGCGCCGGCCTGCCGCATGCTGCCGTTCACCAGCGTCGCCTGTTCGGTGTCCAGGCTCGCCGCGCGCCGAAACGCGGTCTGGTAGCGCTCGATGAGCGTCGCCTCGCTCCTGATCGTCGCGTTCAGCTCGCTGTCCTTGGTCGCGGCGTCGAGCTGCGCCAGAGCCTGTCTGAGGTCGGCGAATTGCTGCTCGGCCGCTCTGGCCGCCGCCTCATCATGCAGGCCCAAGCGCTTGTTCACGTCGAGCCGCGCCATGAGGCTCTGCCGGCGCCCATCGGCCGCCAGACGCTGGAGATCGGCGTTGCCGGCCTTGACCGCGCCGGTGACCACCGTGCTGAACCCGTCGGTCATCTGTTCGCTGACCACGTCGAGCACGTCGGTTTGCAGCTTCTCCTGCTCGCGGCTTATGGCGTGCAGACGCTCGAAGCCGGTGGCATAGAGGTCCGCCTGTTTCGCGGCGTCCTGCAGCAGCCGGTGCCGTTCCGGGTGGGTGACCCGCGCCAGGCCGGCGGCGATGAGCTGGCGCAGCGCGTCCCCCTCCTTGATCGCCGTCGTGGCGGTATCTTCGTTGTCCAAGAAGACGTATTCGCGGACGTGGCCATGGTATTGCGTCACTTGCAGGTCGATATCGCGGTAGACTGCGGAATCGGTCACCAGCCCGGCATAGCCCTCGACGGCGCCCGCCACCCGCCCGAACGCGACATAGGCGATGGCTGAGCTCGCCGCGAGGACGAGAAGAACGACAGCGAAACCGACGGCGATCTTGGTGCCGATCGTGCGGTTGGCGACAAATGACAGGACGGAGTTGCGGTTACTCATTTATCGGTCCCTCGGATGCGATGTCAGGACGATTGCAGCAGGCAATGTCGGTTGCGCCCCTGCACCGGACGGCCGTCGCGTGAGGAGCCTCTTCGGCGAGCACACGCCACGACAACCGGCAGCAGGCGCAGCCGATCGCCGCGGTGCCAAGAAAGGACCGCCGGCCCAGCCGGAACCCAACAGCCCGCTGCTCGCGCCTGGCGATCATCGGAGCCTCCCCATGCAACAATCGAGAGGCGGCGACTGTCGGCGACTCCGGTGAACAATTGGCTAACCGCAGTCAGGCCGGCTATCCTCGCGGCCAATCAACCGTCCAGGAGGAAAAGATGGTGCCGAAGATCCTGCTCACCGACAATCCGCTCAGCGCGATGGACATCGCGCGCGAGCTGGCGCCATCGGGTTTCGACCTGGTGATCGCCCGGGCGAACAGCCCCGAATTCAACGCCGCACTGGCCGATGCCGAATACATCGTCGGCCTCGGCGAGGTGAAGATGGACGACGCGTTCTACAAGTCCGCGTCGAAGCTGAAGCTGGTGCAGTTGCTCAGCGCCGGCTACGACCGCGTCGACATCGAAGCGGCACGCCGCGCCGGCGTTCCCGTGTGCAACAACGGCGGCGCCAACGCGATCGCCGTGGCGGAGCATGCGATCCTGCTGATGCTCGCCGTCTGCCGCCGGCTGACCTGGCTGCATTCGATGGTGGCGTCCGGGCGCTGGCGCGGCAACGATGTGGCCAGCGTGCGGCTCTACGAACTGCACGGCCGCACGCTCGGCATCGTCGGGCTCGGCAATATCGGCAAGAAGGTCGCACGCCTGGCGAAGGGCTTCGGCATGGCGGTGCAGTATTTCGACACCGCGCGGCTGAGCGAGGACGCCGCTGACGCGCTCGGCGTGAAGTTCCGCCTGTTCGAGGAGGTGCTGCACACGTCCGACATCGTCTCGCTGCACGTGCCGCTGACACCGGCGTCGCGTCACATGATGGGTGCCGCTCAGTTCAAGCTGATGAAGCCGACAGCCTATCTGATCAACACCTGCCGCGGGCCGGTGGTCGACGAACCGGCGATGTATGAGGCGCTGACCAACGGCACGATCGCCGGGGCCGGGCTGGACGTGTTCGACCAGGAGCCGCCGCCGGCGAACAATCCGCTGTTCAACCTGGACAACGTGATCCTCACACCGCACTACGCCGGGCCGACCTGGGACAACCAGACCGCCCGCTTCCGCAACGGCTTCGACAACGTCCAGCGCGTCGCCCGCGGCGACAAGCCGCTATGGGTGATTCCGGAATTGCGCGAGTAGGCGCGACGATCAGTCAAATTGCGGCGGCCATGCGCGGGCCGCATGCATGATGGCAAGGATGTCGATGTGGTTGCCTGCCACACGATAAGGGACGAGGAACGGAGTGCGCGGAACGACGAGTTCACGTGTGCCCGGTACGCGTCCCGGCCGGCCGCGCGCGGGCAAGTGACGGAGGCTGTCGATGGCAGCGTGGATGCGGTTCGCCACGGCAGCCGCCGCAGTCGAATTTTCGCGGGCAATATAGGCATGTGCTTGGTCTAGGTCAGTAATGGCTTGGCGCGTATAGCGGATCCGCAGGCTTGGTCGGCGGGTCACCGCCAGCGGTCGTAAGCGGCGGTCACCTCAGCGTCCGTGGCGAATTCACCCGCGTCGGCCTGACGAAGCCCATCTTTGACGTGCTTGATCTGCCAAGCGTGAACGGCGAGATACGCATCGATCGCTGCGTTCACAATGTAGCTTCGGTCACGGTCCGTGGCGCGAGCGAGTCTGTCGAGCATGGCCCGCTTACGCGGTTCGACTCGCACGGTGATTACTTCCTTCGGGGTTGGTGACGGCATTGGGGGAAGCTCCGAGTGGAATTCGCAATCTGCCGTAATACGTTGCCATACGCAAGAATACGCTGCGCCACGCACCATGCCTCGAGCCCACCTCGCCTGCGGGCGATGCTACAGCGGCGATGTCAGGCAGCGCCGTCCGGTGAATGGCGTCCCATCGCCTTGCACCTCCGCGCGCACCTGCTGCAGCGCCTTCAGGTAGAGCGTATCCAGGCTGATCCGCTGACGCATCGATGGCGTGAACCGCGCTTGCGCGTCAGCCAGGAAACCGATCGTCTCGCCGCGCCAGTGCGCGGCCGGGCCAGCCGGCCAGGCGTACAACTTGAGCAGGTGCACGAGTGCCCGGCGTAACAGGCTCTGGCAGGCGCGCAGCTCCGACAGGCCCACGTCCTGCAGCTCCTCGACCACATGCGGCCAATCGACCGCGTCGTTCACGCGCTCGCCATTCGCCAGCCGCCGCAGCAGCAGCTCGGCCTGCTCCGCCCAGGTCAGAATATCGCAATCGTAGAGATCGTCTGGCATCATCCGGAGCCCATCACCGACCGTCCGCTTCCGCCTACAGGAACGTCCCCGGCGGTTCGATGCCGAGCAGGATCTGGCCGACCGATTCGAAATGCGCCGCGCGGGACTGGATCTGCTGCGACAGCGTGTGGATGTCGCGGAAGCGGCGCTCGAATGCGGTGCCGAGGAAGATCGCATCCGTCCCCGCGGCCTTGTAGGCGTAGTCCGCCACCGCCTCGGCGGTCTGGATGGCGAACGCGCAAGCCAGCCGCACGCGCGCCCGCGCCGGCACGTCGATCACCGACGTGTCGTCGGCGGTCGCCCAGATGCTGGAGAGCGTCTCCACCAGATAGGCGCGCGCCGCACCCAACCTCGCCTCCATCTGCGCCACGCTCGACTGCACCACCGCATTCTCGGCCAGCCGTCCGAGATTGCGCGGCGTCTTGCGCGTGGCCAGCGCCTCGAATGCATCCAGCATCGCCCGTGCAATGCCGAATGCCACGCCCGCCACGCCGACGGCATACAGGCCCTGCATGGGGAACGCATAGAGCCGCCCGGGTTCGCGCCGCAGCGTCGGGTCCTCGCGCGTGGTGCTGAACGCCTCCGGCACGAACACATCGTCGAGCCTGTAGGAATCCGACGCCGTGCCGCGCATGCCGATCACGTTCCATGTATCCAGCAGCGTCGCCTGCGCCGCGGGATACAGCAGCGTTCGCACTGTCGGCTTGCCCGCCGCGTTCACCCGCAGCGAGCCGTCCGGCTCCACCACGTGGCAATGCGCGCCCATCCAGCTCGCCTGACGGCAGCCGGAGGCGAAATCCCATTGCCCGGTGACGCGGTAGCCGCCTGGCACCGCAATCGCCTTCGATGCATTCGGCGGACCCCAGGCCACGATGGTGCGGGGATCGGCGAAGATCGTGCGCATCGTGTCGGGCGACAGGAACGGCGCGATCAGCGCGGAACTGTTGGCGACGAACACATTCCAGCCGACCGAGCCGTCGTGCCGGCTGACCTCCTCGACCGTACGCAGATACACCCACGGCTCCATCTCGTCGCCATCGACCGATCGTGGCAGCAGCATGCGGCACAGCCGCGCGGCATGCAGTTGCGACAGTAACGGTTCGGAGATGCGCTGCGAGCGCTCGATCTCGTCCGCCGCGGCGGCGATCGCGGGACCGAGTTCGCGCGCGCGGGCGACTGGGTCCGGTGCATTTGGCGTGACGAAGTTCATGCGGGAGCCTGCCAGGGTGATGTGGGTCCGATTAGAGCGCGTTCAGGCGCAACGGGAAATAGCGACCGTAGCAACCCCCTGTCATTGCGAGGAGCGACGCGACGCGGCAATCTCGATCGGAGTGCGCAACTGGCCCGAGATTGCTTCGCTGCGCTCGCAATGACAGGGGCACGATGCACCTGTCTTGCCGCCGCACCGCCAAAGAGGGATGCTGCCGTCCAAGCGTCAGTGCAAGGAGGAACGGTGCCATGGCCACCAAGAGCAAAGGCAAAATCCGCCACATCGCGATTAGCGTCCCCGACCCCTGGGCGGCGGCGGAGTTCTACAAGGAGGCGTTCGGCCTCGAGGAGCTCGGCGAGACCGACGGCAAGCTCGCCGAAGGCGTATTCCTTACCGACGGGGTGGTGAACCTCGCCCTGCTGAAGTTCAAGGACGACGGGGCGGCGCAGGGGACGGGCAAGGACTATGTCGGACTGCACCATCTCGGCCTCTGGGTGGACAACGCCGAGGCCAGTGGCGAGGCTGCGACCGCCGCCGGCGCGACCTGGATCATGGGCGACCCGCAGGTGAAGGGCGGCTACGAGGTGAAGTACACCGACCCGGCCGGCGTGATCTTCGACATCAGTGAGGACGGCTGGGCTGGCGCGCAGAAGAGCCCGGGTGCGGCCGACAATGTTGTGCATCCGAATACGCGTGCCCGGGTGGCACGATTCGATGAGCGGCGTGCGCGGGCACGGGCGGAGATCGAGCGACGCCGCAGCAAGGCGCTGTCGCCGGCCTGACATCATTCGCAACAGGGGAAGCCGATGATCGAGCAGACTCTGGACATCACCACCCAGGCTGGCGCGATGGAGACCTTCATCTGCCATCCCGAGCGCGGCGGTCCGTTCCCCGCCGTGTTCCTGCTGATGGACGCGCCGGGCATCCGCGAGGAGCTGCGCGACATGGCGCGCCGGCTCGGCACGGTCGGGTACTACGTCGTGCTGCCCAACCTCTATTACCGCGCCGGGCGCGACACGATCTTCGGCCCCGACGTGCTCGAGCCGGGCAGCGCCGACCGCGAGCGCATGCGCGCGGTGCGCACCAGGATGACGATCCCGCCGGTGATGGACGATGTCGCGGCGATGCTGGGCTTTGTCGATTCCCAGGACGCGGTCAAACGCGGCCCGGTCGGGGTGCACGGCTATTGCATGAGCGGCCCCTATGCGCTGGCCGCCGCGGCGCGCTATTCGCACCGCATCGCCGCCGCCGCGTCGTTCTACGGCACCTGGCTCGTCAACGACGCCGAGGGGAGCCCGCACCTCAACCTCGGCA
>JBGPND010000120.1:0-15505 GCA_041487355.1 Acetobacteraceae bacterium
GGCATCCGAATTCAGCCCAACCACCAGTCGGTCGCAGGCCTCGCGCGCCTCCTCCAGAAGATGCAGATGGCCGGGGTGCAGCAGGTCGAAGCAGCCATTGGTGAAGCCGACGCGCCAGCCCTTGTGGTGCCAGCGCTGCACGTGCTCGATCGCCGCCTCGCGCGAGACGATCTTGCGTAGCGCGCCGCCTTGGGGCGACAGGGCCGCCAGCAGGTCCGCCTCGCGCGCCACCGCGGTGCCCACCTTCCCCACCACGACGCCGAATAACAACCTTCGAGACGTAAGAGCCGCTGACGAACAGCATATCCGCGATCCGCTCCACCGGTGCACCCGCGTCGGCTGCGGCGAATACGCGATCACGCAAATCCTGGGCATAGGCTTTGCCTTGCTTCCAAAGCATCAACACCTCCGGCGATGGTCAACCGGAGACACAGGAATCGTACATCAGGGGTGTTTCGGAACCCCCGCCAGCGCATGGCTGGGATTCCAGTCAGGATGGAAACGCTCTAGCGCAGGTGGCACGCCACAAGATGCCCGGGCGCGATCGCGCGTAATTCCGGCGCCTCTACGCGGCAACGCGCCTCGGCGTACGGGCAGCGCGGATGGAAGTGGCAGCCGGGCGGCGGGCGGATCGGGCTCGGTACGTCGCCTTCCACGCGATGCTTTTGCCGCTTCAGTGACGGATCGGGCAGCGGCACGGCGGCGAGCAGCGCTTCCGTGTACGGATGCTGCGGGCGCGCGAACAATTCCGCCTTGTCGGCATGTTCCACGATCCGGCCGAGATACATGACCGCGACGCGGTGGCTGATGTGTTCGACCACCGCCAGATTGTGCGAGATGAACAGATAGGACAGCCGCAATTCGCGTTGCAGCTCGGTGAGCAGGTTGATCACCTGCGCCTGGATCGACACGTCGAGCGCCGATACCGGTTCGTCTGCCACGATGAAGCTGGGATCCAGCGCCAGGGCGCGCGCGATCGAAATGCGCTGGCGTTGACCACCGGAAAACTCGTGCGGGTAGTTGCGCATCTGCTGCGGGCGAAGCCCGACGCGCTGGAAGAGTTGTACCACCCTCTCCTGTCGTTCGGCCGGCGGCACCACGCCGTGCACGCGCAGCGGCTCGCCAACGATGGCACCGGCGCGCATGCGCGGATTGAGCGAGGCGAACGGATCCTGAAACACGATCTGCATCTGCCGCCGCAACGGGCGCATCTGCCGCTTGCCGAGCCGGGTGATCTCCTGCCCGCGCAGCCGCACGGAACCGGCGGTGGGGTCGATCAGCCGCAGCACAACGCGGCCGACGGTGGACTTGCCGCAGCCGCTCTCGCCGACCAGGCCGAGCGTTTCACCTTCGCCGATGCTGAAGCTCACGCCATCGACCGCCAGCACATGGCCGGCCAGGCGGCGCAGGATGCCGCGCCTGATCGGAAAGTGCTTCTTCAGGCCCTCGACCTGGATGATCGGTTCGGTTGCCATGTCAGCCCTGCGCCTGCCAGCAGGCAGCGAAGTGGTTCGGCCGCTTCGGCTCGAACGGCGGATAGACGGTGCGGCATCTGTTGTCCGCCAACGCGCAGCGCGGTGCGAAGGCGCAGCCATCCGGCAGGTCGCTCAGCGGTGGCACCATGCCGGGGATCTCCTGCAACGTGTTGCCGCCCGCGCCGACCCGCGGGATCGAGCCGAGCAGGCCGCGCATATAGGGATGCAGCGGGCGGGCGAACAATTCGCCGACCGGCGCCTCCTCCACCTTGCGCCCGGCGTACATCACCACGACGCGCTGTGCCGTCTCCGCCACCACGCCGAGGTCGTGCGTGATCAGGATCACCGCTGTGCCGAACTCGCGTTGCAGCTCGCCGATCAGGTCGAGGATCTGCGCCTGAATGGTCACGTCGAGCGCCGTGGTCGGTTCATCGGCGATCAGCACCTTCGGCTTGCACGCCAGCGCCATGGCGATCATCGCGCGCTGCCGCATGCCGCCCGAGAGCTGGTGCGGATAGTCGCGCGCGCGCCGCTCGGGTTCGGGCATCTTCACGTGGCGCAGCATGTCGATCGCCCTGCGACGTGCCGCGCCACGCGAGATATTTTCGTGGCGCACCAGCATCTCGGCGATCTGGCGGCCGATGGTCAGCAGCGGGTTGAGCGCCGTCATCGGTTCCTGGAAGATCATGGCGATCTCGCGCCCGCGCACGCGGCGCATCGCGGTCTTGTCGAGAGTCAGCAGATCGACACCGCCGAGCCTGACGCTGCCGGATACGATGCGGCCGGGCGGCTCCGGGATCAGGCGGATCAGCGACAACGCGGTAATCGTCTTGCCGCAGCCGGATTCGCCGACGATCGCGAGCGTCTCGCCGGGATACACGTCGAACGACACATCCTGCACTGCACGCACGATCCCACTTCGCAGGTGGAATTCGGTGCTGAGCCCGGTGACTTCGAGGACCGGCTGCATCAATCGCGCTGCCGCGGATCGAGCATGTCGCGCAGCGCATCGCCGAGCAGGTTGGTGCCGAACACCAGCAGGCTGATCGCGGCACCGGGGAAGATCACCAGCCAGGGCGCGGTGTGGACATATTCGGCGGCGGATTCCGACAGCATGCGGCCCCAGGATGGATAGGGCTCGGGCACGCCGAGGCCGAGGAATGACAGCGATGCCTCGGTGAGGATGGTGGAACCAAGCTGCGCGGTGGCGAGCACGATCAGCGGCGCCAGCGTGTTCGGCAGCACGTGCGCCACGGCGATGCGGAACTCGCCCATGCCGACGGCCCTGGCCGCTTCGACGAACGGCAATTCGCGCAGCGACAGCACGTTGGAGCGGATCACGCGAGCCACGCTGGGGATGAGTGGAATGGCGATGGCGATGATCGTGTTGGTGAGCGAGGGACCAAGCGAGACGGTGATCACCAGCGCCATGACGAGCAGCGGCAGGGCCTGCATGATCTCGGTGACGCGCTGGACGATCAGGTCGAACCAGCCGCCGACATAACCGGAGGCGAGCCCGACCGCGGTGCCGAACCCGCTGCCGAGGATGGTCGCGCCGAGTGCGACGGCGAGCGAGATGCGCGCGCCGTGGATCATGCGGCTGAGCAGATCGCGGCCCATCGCATCGGCGCCGAACAGGTGTGCATCGCTCGGTGGGGCGAGCCGCGCCGCCGGGTTGGTGCTGAACGGATCCAGCGGCGCGATGGTGCCGGCGAACAGCGCGGCGAACACGAACACCAGCAGGATGATGGCGCCCGCCACGCCGAGCGGATAGCGGCCGGCGAGGTAGCCGATCTCGCTGCGCCAGGTCGGTGCGGCGGCGGGCGGTTTTGCCAGGGCGGTACTCATGGCGGTCCCCCACCGCCGTGGCCGGGCACGCGGCGATGACGAGGGAATCATTCCGAGTACCGGATGCGCGGGTCGACCAGCATGTACAGCAGGTCGACGATCAGGTTCACCGTGACCACCACGACGGCGATGAACATCACCAGGTTCTGCACCATCGGGTAGTCGCGCCAGCGGATCGCCTCCACCAGGAAGCGCGCGACGCCGGGGATGTTGAACACCGTCTCGGTGACGATCAGTCCGCCGAACAGGATGGCGGTCTCGATGCCGATCGTGGTGATGACCGGCAGCAGCGCGTTGCGCAGCGCGTGATCGAAGGTGACGGAGCGCTCCGACATGCCCTTCGAGCGGGCGGTGCGGACGTAGTCCTGGCGCAGCACTTCCAGCATGGACGAGCGCGTCAGCCGCATGATCAGCGCCGAGCTGCGGAAGCCGACCGCGGCGGCCGGCACCGCAAACAACTCCAGCTCCTGCCAGATGCTGTCGGGCACGCGGTCATAGATCGGGATGGTGCCGAACCAGTGCACGAACGCCATCAGGATCAGCAGGCCAAGCCAGAACGCCGGCAGCGACAGCCCGCTCAGGCTGACGACGCGCAGCACGTAATCCAGCCAGGTGTTCTGCCGCACCGCGCTGATCACGCCGAGCGGCACGCCGACGATTACCGAGAAGAACAGCGCCAGGCCGGCGAGCCGCGCGGTGATCGGGATGCGCGGCGCGATCTCCTCCAGCACCGGCTTCTCCGAGACGTAGGAATAGCCCAGGTCGCCGTGGAACAGTCCGTTGATCCACTGCACGTATTGTACGGGGATGGAACGGTCGAGGCCAAGGTCGGAAATGATCTTCGCCTTGTCAGCCGGATCGATCAGGCCGGCGGAGTCGAACAGGATATCGGCGATGTTGCCCGGCACGATACGCAGCAGCACGAAGATCGCCACGGACACGCCGAACAGCGTGAGCACCATCAGCAACAGACGTTGGACGATATAGGCCGCCATCCCGGCAATCTCTGCTGTTCAGCGGTCCAGCCACACGTCCTCGAAACGCCAGTGATTGTAGATCGTGTTCACCGCCAGCCGGATCCCCTTCACGTAAGGCTGCCAGCAGGTGCCCGCCTGGCCGTGATAGATCACCGGCCGCGCCCCGTCCTCCTGCAGCGCCTTGTCGATCTGCCAGACGATCTGCCGGCGCTGCTCGTAGTCGGTCATCATCGACTGCTTGTGGAACAGCTTCTCCAGATCGGCGTTGCAATAGCCGGTGTAATTGCGCTCCGAGCCGCAGGAGTAGGTTTCGAACAACACCACGTCCGGATCGTCCACGCCGACGCCCTGCACGTTCATGCCGACCGTATAGTCCTTGCGCGCCATCCGCGCGTACCAGACGCTGGTGTCGATCGGCTCGAGTTCGCCCTGAATATAGACGTTCTTGAGGTGGTCGATCAGGATGACCGCCGGATCGCGATAGTCTGGGATGTTGCGCGTGGAGACCTTGATCGCGAGCGGCTTGTCCGGGCCATAGCCTAGCTCGCGCATGATCGCGCGACCTTGTTCGCGGTTCTTCTCGATGTCGGCGCCGTAGCCGGCCACGGTCTGCAGGAATTCCGGCGACATGCCCCACTGCCCCTCGGGCGGAGGCATCATGGCCCCGCCGATCTTGTCGATCCCGCGACTGATGATGTCCGAGAACGCCTTGCGATCGATCGCAAGCATCATCGCCTTGCGGATGCGCGCATCGTCGAACGGCGGCTTGTCGCGATTGATCAGCAGATTGCCCTGGGTGTTGGTCGGCTGCGTGACGCAGATCGCCTGCGGCGCCTGCGACTGCACGTCCTTGACCAACTCGGGTGGCAGCTCGCCGGTGAACGTCAGGTCGAATTTCCCCGCAACGAACGCCAGAATAGCGGTCGAGCGGGTGGGGATGATGCTGAACTCGATGCCATCGAGATAGGGCTTGCCCGGCTTCCAGTAGTCAGGATTGCGGACGACCCGCATCGATTCGTTCTGCTTCAGTTCGACGAACCTGAACGGACCGGTGCCGATCGGATGCGTACGCATCTGCGCCGCGGATACGTGGCAGGGATAAACCGGCGAGAAACCGGCAGCGAGCATGGTGAGCAACGAGGGCTCGGGATCTGCGAGGTGGAACGCCACCTCATTCGCGCCGTTCGTGGTGATTTCCCGCACGTTGAAATACCACGGCTTGCGCGGGTTCTTGCGCAGCTTCGCCTCGGATTTCCCCGTCAGCATATCCCAGGTGCATTTGACGTCGGCACTGCTGAACGGCTTGCCGTCATGCCACTTCACGCCGTCGCGCAGCGTGAAGGTGAGCGTCCTGCCGTCCTCGCTCCAGGCCCATTTAGTCGCCAGCTCGGGCACAATTCTGTCCAGCAGGTTCTGCTGGCTGTCGGGATCGAAAATGACGAGGTTGTTGAACACCGACATGAACGGCATGATGGTGGAAATCGTCGCCTCTTCATGAATCGAGGCGCTCGGCGGATTGTCGCGATGCGTCACGCGCAGCACGCCGCCTTGCTTCTGCGCATGCGCCGCGCCTGCCAACACCGACAAGAACAGACATGTTACCGCCAGCCGCCCCGCCGATGACATTGGCGTTTTCCCCTGGTGTTTCTTGCTTGCCACCATCTAATCGCTGGATCGGTTTGATGGCAACAAGGTCTCTCCCGTTCGTCTTGGCCGGGTCGGATGCTATTGTGCCGGCACGCGTGTCTCGGCCAGTTCCGCCTCGACGGCCGACTTGACCGCCGCCAGCGTCTGCTTGATGTCGGCTGCATCGTGCGCCAGCGAGACGTAGAACTTGCTGTCGCCCTTCATGATGCCGGCTTCGCGCAGCCGGCGATTGAAGCGTCGCTGCATCTCCACATCGCCGCGCAGCGTCGCCCGATAATCGTACACATCGCCGGCGGTGTAGACGATGTCGAACAGTGGCGGAACGCCGATCACCTGCGCGGCAAGACCAGCCTTCTGCAGCAGGCCGGAGATCCCCGCCATCAGCTCACGCCCCGTGGCGAACACCTTCTCGTACGCCCCAGGGCGCCGCAGGATCTCCAGCGTCGCCAGGCCAGCGACCGCCGCGACAGGATTGCCGGACAGCGTGCCGATCTGCGTCAGGAACCGATCGTCGCCGACCTTGCCGCGGTCGAACAGCGACATGATGTCCTCACGTCCAGCGATCGCCGCGAGCGGGAAGCCGCCGCCGATGATCTTGCCCAGCGTGCAGAGATCGGGCGTCACGCCGTAGAACTCCTGCGCGCCGCCATAGGCGAAGCGGAAACCGGTGACCACCTCGTCGAAGATCAGCGGAATGCCATGTTCGGCCGTGGCGTCACGCAGCGCCTGGAGGAATCCCGGCTTCGGTGGCAGCAGCCGCTGGAACGGCTCGACGATGACGCCGCCAAGCTCGTCGTGGTGTTCATGGATCAGGCTGACCGCCATGGCAGCGTCGTTGAACGGGGCGATCAGCATTTCGTCGCGCACGCTGCGCGGGATGCCGGGCGAGTCCGGCACCGCCTGCGGAAAGTTGCCGGGGCGCTTCGGCGCGAGGCTCATCAGGCTGTAGTCGCTCATGCCGTGATAGCCGCCCTCGAACTTCAGGATCTTGTCGCGGCCGCGGAACGCGCGGGCGACTCGCATGGCGTAGGCGTCCGCTTCGGTTCCGCTGCTGACGAAGCGCACCTTTTCGGCGCAGGCGACCGCATCGACGATGGCGGCGGCCAGGCGGATGCCATGCTCGTTATTGGCGAAGAACGTCGTGCCGCGCGGGATTTGCGCCTGCGCGGCCGCTATCACCTCCGGGTGGCTGTGACCGATGAACATCGGGCCGGAGCCGAGCAGGAAGTCGACATACTCGTTGCCGCTGACGTCCCAGACACGGCCGCCGCGACCTTCGCGGATCACGATGTCGGACGTCAGGTTGCCGAAGCTACCGGCAGGCAGGACACGGCGCGCCAGCTCGACCAGGGCCAGTTCTTCTTCGCTACGACTCAATTCGCTCATCGTGTCACTCCGCTTGCATCAATACCGCACCATGCGCCCGGCGGCGCGACCGCCAGTCGGCGAGCAGAATCATCAGCACGGTCAGTGCCATGAAGCAGACCGAGCTGTAGAATATCCAGCGTGGCTCGCCATGGTCCATGAACCAGCCGCCCAGCATAGGTCCAATCGCGCCGCCGATGTTGAAACCGGTAGTCACGATGCCGAACACGCGACCGGTCATGCCAGGCGGGGCGGCGGCGCGCACCAGCATATCGCGCGACGGCATGATCATGCCGGCGAGGAAGCCGGCGGCGGCCATGGCTGGCAGCAGCAGCACGACGCCGAGATCGACGGTGCCGATCACGAAGGTGATGGCGGCCGCGGCGCCGAAGCCCGCGGCTGCCACCTCGGCGTGGCGGCGCGTCGCATCGGCGACGAAGCCGCCGGCGAGGACGCCGATTGCGGTGGCCATAAGATAGGCCGACAGCGCGGCATTCGCGGCCGAGAACTGCACGCCGTAGAGCGCGACGAGGGCCACCACCGAAAAAGTCTGAATCGCGCCGGAGGACAGGCTGAGCAGGGTGAAGAGGCCGGTCAGGCTGATGACGGCAGGCGAGAGCAAGCCCCTGACCGACGCCCGGTACGGTTCCTGTCGCCGGGCGGCAGGGCGATGAGCCGCCGCCTGGTCCAGCCCGCGCGCCATCAGCAGTGGCAGGGCGACGGCGGGACCGAGCAGTCCCGCAACGATCAGCGCGGCGCGGAACCCGGCGGTGGTGGCGACCAGGAGCATCACCGTCGGCGCGATCGCACCGCCGAGGAATCCCGAAAAAGTGTGGATGGAGAAGGCGCGTCCCACCCGCGACGGCTCGATCACCGAGCCGAGGATCGAGTAGTCGGCGGGGTGATAGACCGAATTGGCGACGCCGGCGATCACCGCGGCGCCGATCAGCCAGGGATACACCGGGAACACGCCGATCGAGCCATAGGCGATGCCGGACAGGCAAAGCCCGGCGATCAGCACGCGGCGGGGGCCGAAGCGGTCCACCGCATAGCCCATCGGTGCCTGCACGACGGCGGAGACCACGTTGTAGACGGTGATCGCCAGGCCGAGTTCGACGAACCCCACGCCCATGTGCTGCCGCAGCAGATAGAACAACGGCGGCAGCACGAGGTAATGGAAGTGGCTCACCAGATGCGCGGCGGAAATCAGCCAGAGCGCTTTGGTTTCGCCTACTCTGTTGGGCTCGGAGGTCATGCGGTCTCTATCAGGCGGCAATCGGCAGACCATAGCCGATCCGGGCGCGGCGGGCGAATTACGCCGCCGAGCGGGAGCGTTGACTTGTAATCGTCATTCCCGCGCAAGCGGGAACCCAGGGCTGCAAACATGGGGCTGATCCCACCGGGTTCCCGCTTGCGCGGGAATGACGACAAAGGGGTCATCCTCTTCGCGCGCCGGGATCACACGCCGCGCGCCAGTTTCCGATCGACGAAGTCCAGCCGGTCCTGGCCCCAGAATATCTCGTCGCCGATGACGTAGCTGGGCGCGCCGAACACGCCGCGATCCAGCGCGGCCTGGGTGTCGGCGGTACGCCGCTCGGTCCAGCGCGGTTCGACGCCGAGCTTCATCACCGCATCGGCATCGAGCCCGATCTCGGTGATCAGCGCGGCCAGCGTCGCCGGATCGCCCGGGTTCATCTCGTCCTGCCACACCGCACGCAGCACGCGATGCGCCAGCGCGATGGCGGGCCGATCGCCCATGGTCTCGCGCAGCGCGATCACGCAGGCTGCCGAGAGCGCCTCGCTGGAGGGGAAGAATTTCGGCTGGATGTTGATCGGGATGCCGAGGAAGTCTCGCCAGCGCTGCAGTTCCATCAGCCGGTAGGCCTGGCGCTGCGGCGCTCGTTTCGGCAGCGGCAACCCGCCCGATGCGGAGAAGATGCTACCGAAATCGACCGGATAGATGCGCAGCGATGCGCCATGCTTCGCGGCCAGCGCCTCGGTCCGCGCGGCACCCAGATGGGTCCAGGGCGAATTCAGCGAGGCATAATAGTCGATATGCATGGCCACGGCGTCCGTCCTCCCGTCATTGGCGACCGATCCTGATCGAGCCGGCGGATGGGCACAAGCGCGGCCTGCCGGTAGTCTGCCGTGCATCAGCCGGGGAGGACTCAATGAAGTGGCGGATTGGCGACGTGACGGTGACGAAAATCGTTGAGCTGGAAGTGACCGGCGGCAGCCGCTTCATCCTGCCGCAGGCGACGCCCGAGGCGATCCTGCCGATCACCTGGATGCAGCCGCATTTTGCCGACGAACGCGGCCGCCTCAAGATGAGCATCCATGCCTTCGTGGTGGAGACGCCGACACGCCGTATCGTCGTCGATACCTGCCTGGGCAACGACAAGCAGAACCGGCGCATTCCGACATGGAACAATCTGCAGGGTCCGTTCCTCGCCGATCTTGCCGCAGCGGGATATCCGCGCGAGTCGATCGATACCGTGCTGTGCACCCACCTGCACGTTGACCATGTCGGCTGGAACACGATGCTGATCGACGGCAAGTGGGTGGCGACATTCCCGCGTGCGCGTTATCTGATGGGACGCGTCGAATTCGAACACTGGTCACGCCCGCAGGGCCGCGAGGACATGATCGCGGTGTTCGGAGATTCGGTGCAGCCGGTCTACGACGCCGGGCTGGTCGATCTGGTGGAAACCGACGCAAGACTCAGCGACGAGATCAGCCTGATTCCGACGGTGGGGCACACGCCCGGTCATGTCAGCGTGCGCATCCGATCGCGCGGCGAGGCGGCGCTGATCACCGGCGACTTCATGCACCATCCCTGCCAGATCGCGCACCCCGAGTGGGCGTCCACCGCGGATTCCGATCCGGAACAGGGGCAGCGCACGCGCGAACGAATGTTCGAGCAGTTGGCGGGAACGCCCGTGCTGGTGATCGGCACCCATTTCGCCGGCGCGACCGCCGGACGTATCGTGCGCGACGGCGACAGCTACCGTCTGGCGGTGTGACGACCCCCAGTGTCATTGCGAGGAGCGAAGCGACGCGGCAATCTCGTGGCGGTGCGGTACTGGCGGGAGATTGCTTCGCTTCGCTCGCAATGACAGGGGGCGCGGGCAATGACAGGTGCTACTTGATGCGGCCCATCGCGCGCAGGTTCTTCTCGACGTTGCCCATCATCCCGGTGTACGGCTTCGCATTCGACAGATCGCGGATCTTGTCGATCGCACCTTGCACCATCTCGATCGTCACCGGCTCCTCGGGATCGAACTGCACACCCTCGGAGAAGAAATACTGCACGCGGGCATAGTTGCCGGCGGTCGCGGCGATGATCTCGCCCGTGGCGTTGCATTCCTCGCTGCACAGCCAGGCGACGGCAGGCGACACGAACTCTGGGCGCATGTATTTCGCCAGATGCGGCGGTAGCAGCGTCTCGGTCATGCGTGTGTTGGCCGAGGGCGAGATCGCGTTGCACAGGATATTGTATTTCGCGCCTTCCAGGCGCAGCACGTTGATCAGCCCGACCACCGCCATCTTCGCGGCACCATAGTTGCTCTGGCCGAAATTGCCGACCGTGCCGGAGCCCGAGGTGGTGACGACGATGCGGCCGTATTGCTGGTTGCGCATGATCGGCCAGGCGGCCTTGGTGCAATAGACGGTGCCCATGAAATGCACCTGCACGGCGAACTCGAAGTCCTCCAGGCTCATGTTGTTGAACGCCTTGTCGCGCAGGATGCCGGCGTTGTTCACCAGGATGTCGAGGCGGCCGAAGCTGTTCACCGCCGTGTCGATGATGTTCTGCGCGCTCTTCATGTCGGCGACGGAATTGTAGTTCGCCACGGCCTGGCCGCCGGCAGCCTTGATCTCCGCCACCACCTTGTCGGCGACCGAGTGCTCGCCGCCGCTTCCGTCCACCGCGCCGCCCGGATCGTTCACCACCACCTTCGCGCCGCGGCTCGCCAGCAGCATGGCGTGCGAGCGGCCGAGCCCGGCACCGGCACCGGTCACGATGGCGACGCGATCGTCGAAGCGGATGGTCATGGGGTTCCTCCTGGGATGCTGGCCGGATGGTGGTTGCCGGCGTATCCTATTACCCGACAACTCCAAGAGGCTAGCCATGAGCCAGACCTACCTCAGGAGCGGCATCTTCCTGGCGCCGTTCCACAATCTGACGGAGAACCCGACGCTCGCGCTCGAGCGCGACATGGAGCTGCTGCAGCACCTCGACAGGCTGAACTACCACGAGGCCTGGATCGGCGAGCACCACTCGGGCGGCTTCGAAATCATCGGCTCGCCGGAAGTGTTCATCGCCGCTGCCGCAGAACGGACGCGGCATATCAGGCTTGGCACCGGCGTGGCCTCGCTGCCCTACCACAACCCGTTCATGCTCGCCGATCGCATGGTGCAGCTCGACCACATGACGCGCGGGCGTGCGATGTTTGGCGTGGGGCCCGGCGCTCTGGTGCATGATGCGCTGAAGATCGGCATCAAGGCGGCGAACCAGCGGCGCATGATGAACGAGTCGCTCGACGTGATCATGCAATTGCTGCGGGGCGAGAGCGTCACGCGGAAGACCGACTGGTTCGATCTGGTCGACGCGCGGCTGCAGCTTCCCTGCTACACGCAGCCGATCATGGAAATGGCGGTGGCGGCGGCGCGCTCGCCGGCAGGCGCGCTGGCTTCGGGGCGGCACGGCATCGGCATGCTGTCGATCGGCGGCACCAGCCCCGAAGCGATGGATAAGCACACGCTGAACTGGAGCCTCTATGAGGAGCAGGCGCGCGCCAATGGCCACGTGCCTGATCGGCGGAAGTGGCGCCTGGTGACGCTGATGCATGTCGCCGAGACGAGGGAGAAGGCGCGGGAGAACGTGAGGTTCGGGCTGAATGCGTTCCGCGACTACTTCAGCGACGTGGCGACCTTCCCGATTGTTCCGGGCGATATCTCGGATCCCTACACGTTCCTGGTGGAGAGCGGCGCGGCCTGCATCGGCACGCCGGACGACGCGATCGTGTATATCGAGAATCTGCTGAAGGGCTCTGGCGGTTTCGGCGCGATCATGGAGCTGGCACACAACTGGGCGGACTGGGAGGCGACGAAGCGCCACTACGAGCTGATGGCGCGCTACGTGCACCCGCACTTCCAGCGTTCGCGCGAGCTGCGCCGCGACAGCTACGCCTATGCACGGGACCATCACGTGGAGTTCGTCGGCCAGGCGAGCGCCGCGGTGCAGGCGGAGATCGACAAGCTGGCGGCAAGAAAGGCGGCGGCGGAGTAAGGCTACAGCGCCCCCACCCCAACCCTCCCCCGCTTCGCGGGAGAGGGAGTTGAACGCCCCCTCTCCCGCGAAGCGGGGGAGGGTTGGGGTGGGGGCGCCGGGGTGTCTCAGCAAAGCGAAAAGGGGCGGACCCTGCGGTCCGCCCCTCTCTGTTCGCAGCGCTGGACTTCGATCAGAAGTCCATGTCGCCCATGCCGCCCATGCCGCCGCCACCCGGAGGCATCGACGGGCCCTTCTTCTCCGGCCGCTCGGCGACCATCGCCTCGGTGGTCACCAGCAGGCCGGCGACCGAAGCCGCATCCTGCAGTGCCGTCCGCACGACCTTGGTCGGGTCGATGATGCCGGCCTTCACCAGGTCCTTGAACTCGCCGGTCTGCGCGTCAAAGCCCCAGTTGTACTCGTCCCTGTCGAGGATCTTGCCGGCAATCACCGCGCCATCCTCGCCGGCGTTCTCGGCGATCTGCCGCAGCGGGGTCTGCACCGCCTTGCGCACGATCTCGATGCCGAAACGCTGGTCGTCGTTGTCCGCCTTCAGCTTGGACAGGATCAGCGACGCGCGCGCCAGCGGAACGCCACCGCCCGGCACGATGCCTTCCTCGACCGCCGCACGGGTCGCGTGCAGCGCGTCATCGACGCGGTCCTTGCGCTCCTTCACCTCGATCTCGGTCGAGCCGCCGACGCGGATCACGGCGACGCCACCGGCCAGCTTCGCCAGCCGCTCCTGCAGCTTCTCGCGGTCGTAGTCCGAGGTGGTCTCCTCGACCTGCGCACGGATCTGGTTGCAGCGCCCGACGATGTCGGCCTTCTTGCCGGCGCCTTCGACGATGGTGGTGTTCTCCTTCTCGATGAGTACCTTCTTCGCCTTGCCGAGCATGTTCAGCGTGACGTTCTCCAGCTTGATGCCGAGATCCTCGCTGATGACCTGGCCGCCGGTGAGGATCGCGATGTCCTCCAGCATCGCCTTGCGGCGATCGCCGAAGCCAGGCGCCTTCACCGCCGCGACCTTCAGCCCGCCGCGCAGCTTGTTCACCACCAGGGTCGCAAGCGCCTCGCCTTCCACGTCTTCGGCGACGATCAGCAACGGCCGGCCGGACTGCACGATGCTCTCCAGCAGAGGCAGCATCGGCTGCAGGCCCGACAGCTTCTTCTCATGGATCAGGATATAGGGCTGATCCAGGTCGGCGATCATCTTCTCGGCATTGGTGATGAAGTAGGGCGAGACATAGCCGCGGTCGAACTGCATGCCCTCGACCACGTCGAGCTCGGTCTGGATGCCCTTGGCCTCCTCGACCGTGATGACGCCCTCGTTGCCGACCTTCTGCATCGCCTCGGAGATCATCTTGCCGATCTCGACCTCGCCGTTGGCGGCGATCGCGCCGACCTGCGCGGTCTCGGCCGGCGTGGTGATCTTCTTGGACTTCTTTTTCAGCTCTTCCACGACGGCATTCACCGCCTTGTCGATGCCGCGCTTGAGGTCCATCGGGTTCATGCCCGCGGCCACCGCCTTGGCACCCTCGCGGACGATCGCCTGCGCCAGCACAGTGGCGGTCGTGGTGCCGTCGCCAGCGATATCATTGGTCTTGGAGGCGACCTCGCGCACCATCTGCGCGCCCATGTTCTCGAACTTGTCGGCGAGCTCGATCTCCTTGGCGACGGTGACGCCGTCCTTGGTGATCCGCGGCGCGCCGAAGCTCTTGTCGAGCACCACGTTGCGGCCCTTCGGGCCCAGCGTGACCTTCACTGCGTCGGCCAGGATGTCCACGCCGCGCAGCATCCGCTGGCGCGCGTCACCGCCGAACCGTACGTCTTTGGCAGCCATATGTCAGTTTCCCTCGTATTGCAGTCTGGTGATTGTCGGGCTCGGGCAAGCGCCGATCAGGCAGCCTTGCGCTTCACGGCGGGCTGGCCCTCGATGATGCCCATGATGTCGGACTCCTTCATGATCAGGAGCTCCTCGCTATCGAGCTTCACCTCGGTGCCGGACCACTTGCCGAACAGGATGCGGTCGCCGGCCTTGACGTCGAGTGGCACGAGCTTGCCGGCTTCGTCGCGGGCCCCGGGGCCAACGGCGATCACTTCGCCCTCCATCGGCTTCTCCTTTGCCGTGTCGGGGATGATGATGCCGCCCGCGGTCTTCTCTTCGGCTTCTAGCCGACGGACCACGACCCGGTCGTGCAGGGGACGGAACTTCATTCGATCGCTCCTTGAGTGATCTCAGCCAATGGGATGCATGGATTTGCCAACGCCAGCCGCGGTCCCTTCATGGGCACCACAGGCAAGGCTGTTAGCACTCCCCCTCTGGGAGTGCCAGCGATCTAGGCCCACGCGGGCGCGAAGTCAAGCCTTCGGCAGCACTTCCCGGAGATGAGTGCCAAGTTATTGAAATAACTGCGATTTAAGCTTGCCTAAACGGCCATGTGGCATGTCATTCTGTAGTCATCCTGGGCGCTTCGCCGGCGTGGCGGGCACGGCGGTGAGGACAAGAGCAAGAAAGGCCCGGCAGACACCAAGACGGAGACGATGATGAGCCTTGCGCGGCAACTGAAGGACTATCGGCTGACCACGGCCGAGATTCTGTATCACCTGCCCGACCATCCCGAGATCCTGCAGACCTATATCTGGCAGGACGTCGACATCGCCCCGTGCTTCCCGGTGCTGCGCGAATTCCTCGACTTCTGGCATCGTGAACTGGATGGGCGATTGCACTCCGTCCGGGTCGCCTCCGTCGGCCTGATCAAGCCCCCATCGTATCGGCACCCTGGCGCCTACCTGCTGCTGCACTAGAGCAGTTTCAGCATAACTGGAATCCCGCCGGAATGATGGGTTTCGCTGCGCTCAACCCATCCTACGCCGCTACGCCGGAGACCGTAGGAGGGGTTGAGCGCAGCGAAACCCATCACGAC
>JBGPND010000121.1:0-15428 GCA_041487355.1 Acetobacteraceae bacterium
CCGCCATATCTGTCTGGCCCTGCCCGGGGCATCCCGGCGGGATTGCGGGGGCCTGCTGAATGCTTCCTCGCCCGACAGCACGGCCTGGTCCCTCCCCGGATCAAGTCCGGGGACGGCCATGACGATGGCACGATGGAGCCTTGCTGATGGCGTTCCTGGACCGCACCGCACGCAGCATGCTGCTGGGCGAACTCGTCGCCGGGCTCGGCCTGACCCTGCGCTACTTCTTCAAGGCCAAGGTGACGATCAACTACCCCTACGAGAAAGGCCCGATCAGCCCGCGCTTCAAAGGCGAACACGCATTGCGCCGCTACCCCAACGGCGAGGAACGCTGCATCGCCTGCAAGCTGTGCGAGGCGATCTGCCCCGCCCAGGCGATCACCATCGAGGCCGAACCGCGCGAAGACGGCTCCCGCCGCACCACGCGCTACGACATCGACATGACGAAGTGCATCTATTGCGGCCTCTGCGAGGAGGCCTGCCCGGTCGATGCCATCGTCGAAGGCCCGAACTTCGAGTTCGCCACCGAAACGCGCGAGGAGCTGCTCTACAACAAGGAGAAGCTGCTGGCGAACGGCGACCGCTGGGAATCCGAGATCGCGCGCCGCCTCGAACTGGACGCACCCTATCGATGATCGCCACCATCGCCTTCTACATCTTCGCCGTGATCCTGCTCGCCTCCGCCGCGATGGTGGTCAGCGCGCGCAATCCGGTGCACTCGGTGCTGTTCCTGATCCTGTCCTTCTTCAACGCCGCGGCGCTGTTCCTGATCGCGGGCGCCGAGTTTCTCGCGATGATCCTGGTCATCGTCTATGTCGGCGCCGTCGCCGTGCTGTTCCTGTTCGTGGTGATGATGCTGGACATCGACTTCGCCGAACTGCGCGGCGGCTTCCAGCGCTATCTGCCGGTCGGCGTCACGGTCGGTGCGGTGCTGTTCATCGAACTCGTCCTGGTACTCGGCGGCTGGAAGTTCGCACCCGATGCCACGACGCTGCGGCTCTCGCCGGCGCCAGCGCAGATCAGCAACACCGCGGCACTCGGACGGCTGCTGTATACCGACTACGTCTTCCTGTTCCAGGCGGCGGGTCTGCTGCTGCTGGTGGCGATGATCGGCGCCATCGTGCTGACCTTGCGCGACCGCAAGACCTCGCGCCACCAGAGCATCCGCGCCCAGACCGAGCGCACCGTGGCGGACACGCTGGAGCTGGTGACGATGTCGGTGGGGGCGGGAATCAAGGACGTCGGGATATTCGTCCCGAAAGTCGCGGAACCGACCGAGACCGAGGATGCGCACGCCCCCCGGGTCACGAGCCCGGGGGCAGGCGGAGGCCATCATGGGCATTGAAGTCGGCCTCGGCCATTACCTCGTCGTGTCCGCCATCCTGCTGGTGCTCGGCATCTTCGGCATCTTCCTCAACCGCAAGAACGTCATCGTCATCCTGATGTCGATCGAGCTGATCCTGCTCGCGGTCAACCTGAACCTGGTGGCGTTCTCCGCCGCACTTGGCGACCTGGTCGGCCAGGTCTTCGCCATGTTCGTGCTGACCGTCGCCGCCGCCGAGGCAGCGATCGGGCTCGCCATCGTCGTGATCTATTTCCGCAACCGCGGCTCGATCCAGGTCGAGGACGTGAACCTGATGAAGGGCTGAGATGCCAACACTAGCCGTCATGGCCGTCCTCGGGCTTGACCCGAGGATCAACCCGGCCATCCCCACCAGCACAAGTACCGCGACGGATGGCCGGGACACGCCCGGCCATGACGAGGGGGAGAGCACGACCACATGATCTACGCCGTCGCGGTCTTCGCGCCTCTGCTCGGTTCGCTGGTGTCCGGCCTGCTCGGCCGGTCGATCGGCGACCGCGCCGCCATGGCCGTCTCCGTGCTGTGCATGCTGGTTGCCGCGGCGCTCGGACCGATCGCCTGCTTCCAGCTCGTCTCGGGCGAGACCGATCCGGGCGTTGTCTCGCTCGGCACCTGGGTTGAGGCAGGCCACTTCCACGTCGACTGGGCGCTGCGCTACGACCCGCTGGCCGCCGTGATGGTCGCGATGGTGACGTTCGTCGCCATGCTGATCCACGTCTATTCGATTGGCTACATGGCGCACGATTCCTTCCCGCGCTACCGATTCTTCGCCTACCTCTCGCTGTTCACCTTCTCCATGCTGATGCTGGTGACGGCAGACAACCTGCTGCAACTATTCTTCGGCTGGGAAGGCGTCGGCCTCTGCTCGTACCTGCTGATCGGCTACTGGTACGACCGCCCGTCCGCCAACGCCGCCGCGATCAAGGCTTTCATCGTCAACCGCATCGGCGATCTCGGCTTCGCCGTCGGCGTCGCATTGGTGTTCCTGAAGTTCGGCTCGATCGAATTCAGCACGATCTTCCCCGCCATCGCGCAGCACCAGGCCGACACGTATTCGGTGCTCGGCGGCACGTTCTCCGCCTTCGAGGTCATCGGCGTGCTGCTGTTCATCGGCGCGATGGGCAAGTCGGCGCAGATCGGCTTGCATGTCTGGCTGCCCGACGCGATGGAAGGTCCCACACCCGTCTCGGCGCTGATCCACGCGGCCACGATGGTGACGGCCGGCGTGTTCCTGGTGGCGCGCATGTCGCCGCTGTTCGAATTCGCCCCGTTCGCGCTCGGCCTGGTCACCTTCGTCGGTGCGACCACCGCGCTGTTCGCCGCCACCGTCGGCTGCGCGCAGAACGACATTAAGCGCGTGATCGCCTATTCCACCTGTTCGCAGCTCGGCTACATGTTCGTCGCCGCCGGCGTTGGCGTGTATCAGGCGTCGATCTTCCACCTGATCACGCATGCCTTCTTCAAGGCGCTGCTGTTCCTCGGCGCCGGCTCGGTGATCCATGCGATGTCAGACGAGCAGGACATGCGCAAGATGGGCGGGCTGAGGAAGCTGATCCCGTGGACCTGCGCGGTGATGTGGATCGGCAACCTGGCACTCGCTGGCGTCCCACCGTTCGCCGGCTACTGGTCCAAGGACGCAATCATCTCGGCAGCCTATGCCGCAGGGACCGGTATCGGCGTCTACGGCTTCATCTGCACCGTGCTGGCGGCCTTTCTCACCGCCTTCTATTCCTGGCGCCTGCTGATCATGACATTCTATGGCAAGCCGCGCGCCGACCACCATGTGATGGAGCATGTGCACGAGAGCCCGGCGGTGATGATGGTGCCGCTGCTCATATTGGCGGCCGGCGCGCTGGGCGCCGGCTACGCGCTGCATTCCTGGTTCATCGGCGAGCTATGGCAGGAATTCTGGAACGCCAGCATCTTCAACGCGCCCGCGAACCACACGCTCGCCCATCTCGAAGAGGTTCCGCTGTGGGTCGAAGCGGCACCCACCGTCGTGGGCCTGCTCGGCATCGCCACCGCCTATGCGATGTACATGGCCTTCCCGCTGCTGCCGATGCGGCTGGCGACGACTTTCCGCGGCGTCTACCTGTTCCTGCTGAACAAGTGGTATTTCGACGAACTGTATGACGCGATCTTCGTGCAGCCGATGTTCCGGCTGGCCCGTGTTCTCTGGCAGACCGGCGACGCCACGCTGATCGACGGCGTGCCCAACGGCCTGGCGGAACTCACGGTGGACGGCTCGCGCCAGGCGGTGAAAATCCAGACCGGCTCGCTCGCTGTCTATGCCTTTGTCATGCTGATCGGCGTCGTGCTGCTGGTCGGCATCTTCCTGCTGTCCCGGTGAGCCAGATGAACGCAGCGGGTTTTCCCATACTGTCGCTGATCACCTGGCTGCCGCTGGTTGGCGGGCTGATCATCATGTCGGTGCGCGGCGACGAGGAAACCGTCGCCTCCAACGCACGCTGGACCGCGCTGTGGACCAGCCTGATCGTGCTGGTTCTCTCTGTCGTCCTGTGGGTGAAGTTCGACACAGGCGAAGCGGGTTTCCAGTTCGTGGAAGAGATCCCGTGGCTGCCGGAATACGGCGTCGGCTACAAGATGGGCGTCGACGGCATCTCTGTGCTGTTTGTCCTGCTCTCCACATTGCTGACGCCGATCTGTATCCTGGCGAGCTGGGATTCGATCACGCGCTCCGTGCGCGAATACATGCTCACTTTCCTCATCCTCGAGACGATGATGGTGGGGATGTTCTGCGCGCTCGACTTCGTGGTGTTCTACATCTTCTTCGAGGGCGTGCTGATCCCGATGTTCCTCATCATCGGTGTCTGGGGCGGCCCGCGGCGCGTCTATTCGGCATTCAAGTTCTTCCTGTTCACGCTCGCCGGCTCGGTGCTGATGCTGCTCGCGCTGCTCGCGATGTGGTTCCAGGCCGGCACCACCGACATCGCCGTGCTGCTGAAGACGCCGATGCCGCCGGGCATGCAGAACTGGCTGTTCCTTGCCTTCTTCGCCTCGTTCGCGGTGAAGGTGCCGATGTGGCCCGTGCACACATGGCTACCCGACGCACACGTCGAAGCGCCCACCGCCGGTTCGGTCATCCTGGCGGGCGTTTTGCTGAAGATGGGCGGCTACGGCTTCCTGCGCTTCTCCGTGCCGATGCTGCCCCAGGCCTCGGTCTACTTCGCGCCGCTGATCTTCACTCTCTCGGTCGTCGCCGTGATCTACACATCGCTGGTCGCGCTCGCCCAGGAGGACATGAAGAAGTTGATCGCCTACTCCTCCGTCGCGCACATGGGCGTGGTGACGATCGGCATCTTCACCTTCAACGTGCAGGGCATCCAGGGCGCGCTGTTCCAGATGCTGTCGCACGGCATCGTCTCCTCCGCGCTGTTCCTCGTGGTCGGCGTGATCTACGATCGTATCCACACGCGCGACATCGCCCGCTACGGCGGCCTCGCCGACCGCATGCCGCTCTACGCGCTCACCTTCATGTTCTTCACCATGGCCTCGGTCGGCCTGCCCGGCACCTCGGGCTTCGTCGGTGAGTTCCTGGTGATTGTCGGTTCACTGCAGGTGAATTTCTGGCTGGCGCTGCTCGGCGCGACCGGCATGATCCTTGGTGCTGCGTACATGCTGTATCTCTATCGCCGGGTGATCTTCGGCCGACTGACCAAGGAAGATCTGCGCGCCATCCTTGACCTTTCACCCCGCGAGATCGCGGTGTTCGCGCCGCTGATCCTGCTGACGCTGTGGATGGGCGTCTATCCGTCGAGCTTCACCGGCTTCTGGGACGCCAGTGTCGCGGCGATGGTGCAGCACCACACCGCCGCGCTTACGCCCGCCGTCAAGCTGGCGGGGATGGTGCCGTGATGAACTGGGCAATCGCACTGCCGGAAATCGCGCTCTCCCTGGTCGCCATGGCGATCCTGATCTTCGGTGTGCTGCGGCGCGACGACACATTCTTCCTCTCCAGCATGTTCGCGCTCGGCGGCTTCCTGCTCGCGGCATTGCTGGTTCTCACCAGCGCCCGCGGCGTCGGCTACCACGGCCAGTTCGTCGCCGATGCATTTTCCAGCTTCGTGAAGATCCTGGTTCTGGCAGGCGCGGCGCTCTCGCTGATCCTGTCGCTCGACTACAACCGCAAGCACCACATCGCGCGCTTCGAATTTCCCGTGCTGATGGCGCTGTCGGTCACCGGCATGATGGTGATGGCATCGGCATCGAACCTGATGACCCTCTATCTCGGGGTCGAGCTGCAGTCGCTGGCGCTCTACGTCCTCGCCGCCTTCGCCCGCGACGATCTGCGTTCGTCCGAGGCCGGCCTGAAGTATTTCGTGCTCGGCGCACTCGCCTCCGGCCTGCTGCTCTACGGCATTTCGCTGGTCTATGGCTTCTCCGGCACCATGGACTTTGCCGCGCTCGCGAAGACACTGTCGCAGCCGGCGACCGCCTCACCCGGCCTGATCGTCGGCATCGTCTTCATCCTGGTCGGACTGGCGTTCAAGATTTCTGCCGTGCCGTTCCATATGTGGACGCCCGACGTCTACGAAGGCGCGCCGACGCCGGTCACGGTGTTCTTCTCCACCGCGCCCAAGGTCGCGGCGATGGCACTCCTGCTGCGCACCATGACCACCCCGTTCGGCCATCAGTTGATCGCCTGGCAGCAGCTCATCGTCCTGGTGTCCATCGCCTCGATGATCCTCGGCGCGCTGGCGGCGATCGGCCAGCACAACATCAAGCGGCTGATGGCGTATTCCTCGATCGGCCACATGGGTTACGCGCTGATCGGCCTCGCCGTCGGCACGCCGGAAGGTGTCCGCGGCGTGCTGGTCTATCTCATCGTCTATGTGTTCATGAGCGCCGGCACTTTCGCCTGCATCATCGCCATGCGCCGCCGCGGCCGAGCGCTTGAGGAGATCACCGACCTGAACGGCCTCGCGCGAACCGATCCCGGGCTCGCGTTGGCGATGGCCGTGTTCATGTTCAGCATGGCCGGCATCCCGCCGTTGTCTGGCTTCTTCGGCAAGCTCTACGTGTTCCTGGCTGCGGTGCAGGGCGGCATGTGGGCGCTCGCCATCATCGGCGTGCTGACCAGCGTGGTGGGCGCCTACTACTACCTGCGCATCGTCAAGGTGATGTATTTCGATGCGCCGGAGGCACCCTTCGATGCTCGCCCGGCCGCGCTCTCCTTTGGCGCCGCGGCGACCGGGTTGTTCACCACGTTCTTCTTCATCTTCCCCGCACCCTTCGTCGGCGCGGCGCAGGCAGCGGCGAAGGCGTTGTTCGGTTGAAGAAAGGAAAATTCACCGCAGAGGCGCAGAGCACGCAGAGGCGGAAATTATGCACTTCGCGCGTAGCGTATCATCTGACTTTCTCTGCGTGCTCTGCGCCTCTGCGGTGAATATTTCTTCTTTCAACGCCACAGGCTTACCATGCTGCTGGTCATAGACTGCGGCAACACCAACGTCGTCTTCGCGGTGCGTGATGGCGCCGCCTGGCGCGGCTCGTGGCGCATCCGCACCGACGCGCAGCGCACCTCCGACGAATACGGCGTCTGGCTGATGACCCTGCTCGGCCATGTCGGCCTGAAGCGCGAGGACATCTCCGCCGCCGTGCTCGGCACCGTGGTGCCCGCCGCCCTCTATCACCTCCGCCGACTCTGTCGCGACTGGTTCAGCATCGAGCCGCTGATTGCCCGCTCCACCCTCGACTGGGGCTTCGAAATCCGCGTCGAAAATCCCGCTGAGGTCGGCGCCGACCGGTTGCTGAATGCGCTCGCCGGCCACCAGCATTTCGGCGGTCCGCTGATCGTGGTCGATTTCGGCACCGCCACGACCTTCGACGTGGTCGACAAGGATGGCGCCTATCTCGGCGGCGTCATCTGCCCCGGCGTCAACCTCTCGCTGGAGGCGCTGCATCAGGCTGCCGCGCAACTGCCGCGCATCGGTATCGCCAGGCCACAGGCGGTGATCGGCCGCCAGACGGTGCCGGCCATGCAGTCCGGCGTCTACTGGGGCTATGTCGCCCTGGTTGAGGGGCTGGTGGCACGCATCAAGGCGGAATACGGCGGGCCGATGAAGGTTGTCGCCACCGGCGGCCTCGCGTCGCTGTTCGCCGAGGGCACCATGGTGATCGAGCAGATCGAGCCCGACCTTACTCTGGATGGCTTGCGCATGTTGGCGGAGCGCAATCCCGCACCCACATTGCGCCCAGAGAAGACACGCCTGATCGAACAGGAGTAGCTGCCGATCGGCCCGCAGAGCGAACAGGAAGGAGCGAGCCCAATGGCACTCACGCGCATGACGCTCGACGAGATCATGGCTCGCGCAGCTAAGCGGACGCCGGAGGAGGAGGCGGAATTCCGGCGCCGCATGGACGCGACCACCGAGGAGGACATCGGCCGCCACATGATCGAGGACGGCGATGACCCGGACGAAGAGCCTCGCTTCGAGCGACCGGTGCTGCCGCAGGACGTGCGCAAGAAGCTCGGCATGACCCAGACCGAGTTCGCTGCCCTGCTCCGCATCCCGGTTGCCACCCTGCGCAACTGGGAGCAGAACCGCTTCGTCATGGAGCCGGCGGCGCAGACCCTGCTGAAGTTGATCGACCGGGAGCCCGAGGCGGCGCTTCGAGCGTTGCGCGAACCGCGCGCCGCCTGACGCGCTTGCCCTATATCAACGCTCACCCGCTTCGCCCTGGCGCGAAGCAAGCCCTGCAATTGTCATTCTAACCTTCGCAGCCCTATGAGGTAGCAACAGCACAAGATGGACATGGTGGACGGTGATCTGGCCTTCCTGCCCCTGGGCGGGACGGGCGAGATCGGCATGAACCTGAATCTCTACCGCTGCGACGGCAAGTGGCTGGCGGTGGACTGCGGCATCGGCTTCGGTGGCGCTCAGTATCCCGAGGTCGACGTGATGATGCCGGACCCGGCCTTCATCGCCGACCGCCGCGACCGGCTGCTCGGACTGGTCATCACCCATGCGCATGAGGACCACGTCGGCGCGGTGGCGTGGCTGTGGCCGCAATTGCGCTGTCCGGTCTATGCCACGCCGTTCGCTGCCACGGTGCTGCGCCGCAAGCTGGCCGAAATGCAGTTGCTCAACCAGGTTAAGCTGCATGTCATCCCGCCCGGCGGGTCGATCGATCTCGCACCTTTTTCGCTCCGCTTCATCCGCGTCGCGCATTCCATACCGGAGGCGCAGGCGCTGGTGATCGAAACGCGGCACGGTGTTCTGCTGCACACCGGGGATTGGAAACTCGATCCGAATCCGCTGATCGGTCCGCCGACGGACGAGGCGGCCTTCGAAGCGCTCGGCAACAATGGCGTGCTGGCGATGATCTGCGATTCCACCAATGCGATGGTGGAGGGCCACTCCGGTAGCGAGGCCGAGGTGCGGCAGAGTCTCTCGGTGCTGATCCGTGGACTGCGCGGCCGAGTGGCGGTGACCTGCTTCGCGTCAAACGTGGCGCGTGTCGAATCGGTCGCGGTGGCGGCGCGCGACGCCGGCCGCAGCGTGGCGCTGGTGGGCCGCTCGCTGCGCAACCTCGACGCTGCCGCGCGGGAGTGCGGCTATCTGCGCGATCTGCCGCCCTTCCTGACCGAAGACAATGTCGACGACGTCCCGGACGACAACCTGCTGATCCTGGTCACTGGCAGCCAGGGCGAGCCGCGCAGTGCGTTGGCGCGCATCGCGCTCGACACGCATCCGCGCGTCGCGCTCGGCGAGGGTGACACCGTGGTGTTCTCCTCGCGTGTGATTCCCGGCAACGAGCGTGCGATCGGCACCGTGCAGGACAATCTCGTGCGTCGCGGCGTGGACTTGATGACCGACGTCGACCACCTGGTGCATGTCTCCGGCCATCCCGCGCGCGACGAACTGCGGCGGCTCTATCGGCTGGTGAGGCCGCGCTATGCGGTGCCGACGCATGGCGAATGGCGGCATCTCTCCGCCCACGCCGCGCTCGCGCAGGAGGCCGGCGCCAAGCCGATCCTGCTGGAGGACGGCGACATCCTCAGCCTGGCACCGGGGCAGGCGGAGGTGGTGGACAGCGCACCCGTCGGTCGGCTGGTGCTGGATGGCAACCGGCTCACGCCGCTCGGTGGCGGTGTCATGTCGGCACGCCGGCGGATGCTGTTCAACGGTGTCGTGCTGGCGAGCTTGGCGGTCGATGCAAACGGCAGGCTACGCGGCGATCCGCGTGTCAGCGCACCCGGTCTGTTCGACAGTGACGATCCGGAACTCGATCGGATCAGCGGCGAATTCGCCGACGCCGTCGCGGACCTGCCGGCACCGCTTCGCCGCGACGATGCGGCGCTCACCGATGCTGCGCGCGCGGCATTGCGTCGTGCGCTTGGCAGGCGCTTGCAGAAGCGTCCGCTGGTGGATGTGCATTTGCTGCGGATTCAGTGATCGTGTCGCCTTATCGTCATGGCCGGGACAAGCGCGGTCATGATGAGGGGGGCCAATGAACTGGTTCACCGGCCTCGTCGTCTACGTTCTGATCTGGTGGACCGTGCTGTTCGCCGTGTTGCCGATCGGCACGCGCCCTGTCGTAGACGCGGACGAACGGACCGGCTGGCGTGGAGCACCGGAGCGCCCGCGCATCCTGATGAAGGTGATCGTCACGACGCTGGTCGCTTGCGTGGTCTGGTTCGGCGCCTGGCTGCTGATCACCAGCGATTATGTGAGTTTCCGTCACGGCTGGTTCGCCGCCCCGAACGACTGAAGCCGCAAAACCGCCAGAATTCGCCGCTGTGGTGCGAGCGCTGGGTTGCGCTCCAGGCCATCACCACGGTCAGGGGGAGGCACCTGCGTCCTCCGACCTGCCGTGTGACGGCGTTTCCTCCCCAAACTTGGCCCGGCACCCTGGGCGCTCGAGCCATCTTCTTGTTAACCACTTGGTAGGGAAGAGTCACGCCGTTTTGTTCAGAATCGAACCGGTGATAGAGATTTTATTGCGCGTCCTACCTTGTGCGGCGCACAAAAATTTTGCGGAGGCGCGCGTTTGGCGGCCCCCCGGGTCAAGTCCGGGGGCAGGTCTGGCGGGATCGGTCGCCGCCGGTTAGGGTCCCCGGCCCGCAACCTCACGGACCGCTCGCGATGCGCCTCTCCCGCAGCTTCATTCCGACCATGAAGGAGACCCCCGCCGAGGCGCAGATCGCCTCGCACCGGCTGATGCTGCGTGCCGGGCTGGTGCGGCAGACCTCGGCCGGCATCTATGCCTGGCTGCCGCTCGGCTTCCGTGTGCTGAAGAACATCGAGCGCATCGTGCGCGAGGAGCAGAACGCGGCGGGCGCGCAGGAAGTATTGATGCCCACGATCCAGCCGGCGGAGCTGTGGCGCGAGAGCGGGCGGTATGAGGATTACGGCAAGGAGATGCTGCGTATCCGTGACCGGCACGAACGCGACATGCTGTACGGGCCGACCAACGAGGAGATGATCACCGACCTGTTCCGCCAGTCGGTGCATTCATACCGCGAGCTGCCGCAGATCCTCTATCACATCCAATGGAAGTTCCGTGATGAGGTGCGCCCGCGCTTCGGCGTGATGCGCGGGCGCGAGTTCCTGATGAAGGATGCGTATTCCTTCGATCTGGACTATGCCGGCGCGGTGGTGAGCTACCGCACGATGATGCTGGCCTATATGCGCACCTTCCAGCGCATGGGGTTGAAGGCGATTCCGATGGAGGCGGAGAGTGGCCCGATCGGCGGCGACCTGAGCCACGAGTTCATCATCCTCGCGCCGACCGGCGAGAGCCAAGTGTATTACGACGCCGATTTCGAGAACATCGACTGGCTCAACGCGCGGTTCGACTACCATGCGCAAGACCTGGAGGCTTTCTTCAAGCAGATGACGTCGATGTATGCCGCCACCGACGAGAAGCACGATCCGGTGAAATGGCAGCAGGTGGATCCGGCTCGCCGGCGTGAAGGGCGTGGCATCGAGGTCGGCCACATCTTCCATTTCGGCACCAAGTACACCAGGGCAATGAACACCACTGTGGCCGGGCCGGATGGCAGGCACGTTCATCCGGAGATGGGCAGCTATGGCGTCGGCGTATCGCGTCTGGTCGGCGCGGTGATCGAGGCGAGCCACGACGAGGCGGGGATCATTTGGCCAGATGCCATCGCACCGTTCGAGGCGGCGATCCTCAATCTGCGGCGCGGCGATGCGGCGTGCGATGCGCTGTGCGAGGCGCTGTACGAGAAGCTTGGCGCAGCCGCGCTGTACGACGATCGCGAGGAGCGGGCGGGGGCGAAGTTCGCCGACGCCGACCTGATGGGTCATCCGTGGCAGATCATCGTTGGCCCGCGCGGCGCCGCGGCAGGCAAGGTCGAGCTGAAGCGGCGCGCAACGGGAGAGCGCAGCGAACTGTCGCCGGATGAAGCGCTGAGTGTCATTCGTCACCCCCGCGACCTCGACCGTCACCCCCGCGAAAGCGGGGGTCCAGAGGCTGGGCCCCCGCTTTCGCGGGGGTGACCACAGGGACAAGAATGTTCGGACCCTTTGAACGCGCGGTCGCCGGCCGTTATCTGCGCGCACGGCGCGGCGAGCGCTTCGTCTCCGTCATCGCAATCTTCTCCCTCGTCGGCATCGCTCTCGGCGTCGCCACGCTGATCATCGTGATGAGCGTGATGGGCGGCTTCAAGGTGGACCTTCTCTCGCGCATCCTCGGCTTCAACGGCCATCTGGGTGTGTATGGTGCTGGCGGCCAGCTCGCCAACTACGACGACATCGCCGGCCGCATACGCAAAATCCCTGACGTCGTCTCAGTCATTCCGGTGGTCGATGGCCAGGTTCTGCTGAGCGGCGGTCAGGGACAGTCGTCTGGCGGCTTCATACGTGGCATCCGTCAGGCGGATCTGAAATCGCTGCACGCGGTGAGCGATCATGTGCTCGCCGGCTCGCTGGACCAGTTCCAGGGCGACGATGCGATCGCGGTCGGCGTGGGACTAGCGCGGCGCTTCGTCCTTGGCATCGGATCGGAGCTGACACTCATCTCGCCGCAGGGCGCGGCGACCGCGTTCGGCACGGTGCCGCGCGTGCGCGCCTACAAGGTCGTCGCGATCTTCCAGGTGGGCGAGAACGAATACGACAGCGCCTATGTGTTCCTGCCGCTCGACGCAGCGCAAGTGTACTTCCAGAAGCCGGATGCCGCCACCCAACTCGAGGTGATGCTGAGCGACCCCGAGCGCGTCTTCGCCGTGCACCGCGCGATCTTCGACGCGCTGAAGGACGTGCCCGTGCAGATCGTCGACTGGCAGCAGAGCAACAACAGCTTCTTCGCCGCCGTACAGGTGGAACAGAACGTCATGTTCCTGATCCTGACGCTGATCATCCTGGTCGCCGCGTTCAATGTGATCTCGTCCCTGATCATGATGGTGAAGGATAAGACGCGCGACATCGCCGTGCTGCGCACGCTCGGCGCGGGGCGTGGCGCGGTGATGCGCATCTTCCTGATGTGCGGCGCCTCGGTCGGCATCACCGGTACCGTGCTCGGCCTCGTGCTGGGCGTGATGTTCTGCTGGAACATCGAGACGATCCAGCACTGGGTCGAGGCGATCACCGGAACCTCGGTGTTCAATCCCGAGGTGTACTACCTGACGCATCTGCCGGCCCGGCTGGACTGGCACGAGGTGATGCAGGTGGTCGTGATGGCGCTTGCCTTGTCGCTGCTTGCGACGCTGTATCCAAGCTGGCGCGCCGCGCGTACCGATCCGGTGGAGGCGCTGCGGCATGAATGAGCCGCTCGTCCTGCGCGACGTGCGCCGGACCTATCGCACCGAGGCCGGTGAGCTTCCCGTGCTGCGCGGTGCCGACCTGACGCTGCACGCCGGCGAGATCGTCGCCTTGGTCGCGCCATCGGGAGCCGGCAAGTCGACGCTGCTGCATCTCGCCGGCCTGCTGGAAATGCCTGATGGCGGCTCGGTTTTCGTCGAGGGACGCGACGCGGGCGCTCTGGCCGACGCCGCGCGCACCGCGATCCGGCGCGACACGATCGGCTTCGTCTATCAGTTCCATCATCTGCTTGGCGAGTTCTCCGCGCTGGAGAACGTCATGCTGCCGCAGATGATCGCCGGCAAGCCGCGCAAGACCGCCGCGGATCGTGCAATGGCGCTGCTTGCCTCGTTCGGCCTGGAGCCGCGCGCCGGACACCCGCCAGGCAAGCTGTCGGGCGGCGAGCAGCAGCGCGTGGCGATCGCGCGCGCGCTGGCCAACGCGCCGAAGGTGCTGCTGGCCGACGAACCGACCGGCAACCTCGACGTGGCGACTGCGTCGGTGGTGTTCGAGGAGCTGCTGGCGATGGTGCGCCGCGAGAACGTCGCCGCGCTGATCGCCACCCACAACCCGGACCTCGCCGCGCGCATGGACCGCACGGTAACCCTGCGCGAGGGGAGGGTGGTGGCGCTTGCTGGCTGACTCGTCATGCTTGCGAGGGAGCTTGTGAAAGAAACAGCTCCATCGCCATTTCCGCAATATCCTGGGTCCCCGCTTGTGCGGGGATGACGAAAAGGGCGGATCGATTCAATAGTTTGTCATCCCCGCGCAAGCGGGGACCCAGGGGTCATGTCACCGCTGGGGCAGGGATGGACTCATTCACACGCTCTTGCGCCGGAATGATGATGGAGACGAAGATAAACGCCTCAACGAGCCTTTCGTGACAGCCACATCTTGAGCGGTGACATCATGGACGAGGTGACAGCCAGTTATCCGACATCCGACCTCGACCCGTTCTCGGCCGCGTATTTCGCGGATCCGCACCCCGCACAGGAGGCATTGCGCGAAGCCGGTCCGGTCGTGCGCCTCACGTGCTACAACGTCTGGGCGGTGGCGCGCTACCAGGAGGTGTTCGCCATCCTGAACGACTGGCGCACCTTCTCCTCTGCGCGCGGCGCCGGCCTGACCGACTTCAAGAAGGAGAAGCCCTGGCGCCTGCCGAGCCTGGTGCTGGAGACCGACCCGCCGCTGCACGACCGCACGCGCAAGGTGCTGGATGGCGTGCTGTCACCCGCCGCGATGCGCGGCCTGCGTGCGCGCTTCGCCGAGGCGGCGGACAGGCTGATCGACCAACTGCTGGAACGCGGCAGCTTCGATGCGGTTTCCGAAATTGCAGAGGCCTATCCACTCGAGGTGTTTCCCGATGCGGTGGGCATGCCGCGGGAGAACCGGCGCTATCTGCTGCCCTACGGCAACATGGTGTTCAACTCGTTCGGCCCACGCAACACGTTCTTCGAGGAAGCGGTGCGTGACGCCGAACCGGTGCTTGCCTGGGTGCAGGCACAGTCGCAACGCGATGCGCTCGCGCCGGATGGCTTCGGCGCCGCGGTTCACGCAGCGGCGGATGCCGGTCTGCTGACCGCGGACGAAGCGCCCATCGTGGTGCGCTCCATCCTCACCGCCGGCGTCGACACAACGGTGAGCGGTATCGGCGCCGCGGTGTATTGCCTGGCGCGCTTTCCCGATCAGTTCCGCAAGCTGCGCGCAAACCCTGCTCTGGCGCGTGCCGCCTTCGAGGAAGCCGTGCGTTTCGAAAGTCCGGTGCAGACCTTCTTCCGCACCACCACGCGCGAGGTGGAAATCGGCGGCCTGCCAATCGGTGAAGGCGAAAAGGTGCTGATGTTCCTCGGCGCCGCCAACCGCGACCCGCGCAAGTGGGAGCGGCCGGACGAATACGACATCGAACGCCGCGTCGCCGGCCATGTCGGCTTCGGCTACGGCATCCACCAATGCGTCGGCCAGGTGCTGGCGCGGCTGGAGGGCGAGTGCGTGCTGACCTCGGTCGCGCGCAAGGTGGCCGCGATCGAGATCACTGGCCCCATCCGCCGCCGTTACAACAACACGCTGCGAGGGCTGGCGAGTTTGCCGGTGACAATGCGGGCGCGGTAGTCGGAATCCGTGCCCCAACGTCATGGCCGGGCTCATATGAGGTTTCCGGTGTCAATGGTTTATTGGGTCATCGATCGGCCTTTCTCTGCGGTCGGATGATCTGCAAGGTTGTGTCCTTACTTGGCATCTTTGCGGCTTGCTTGGTGGCTGTGTCGGGGTCAAGGGCC
>JBGPND010000122.1:0-15341 GCA_041487355.1 Acetobacteraceae bacterium
AGTCTCGCGTGGCTGACCAGGGCGGCGATCCTGCCACAGGCCCGGGTCTGGTGGGACGGGCCAGACCCGTCCGATTATGGCGGTTCAGTCCCGCGTGCCGTGGCGGGGGAGGGTGGTCCGATCTGGGCTCCCGAACATGTCGACGTGACCGAGGAGAGCCTCGCCAAGGCGCATGATCTGGGCCTGCTGGTCATACCGTGGACCGTCAATCGGCCAGCCGACATGCGCCGGCTGATCGGCTGGCGCGTCGACGGGCTGATCACCGATCGGCCGGACCTGGCGCGCGCCGTCATGGCGAGCTGAGGAAATTCGCGGTTGCCGAGGCCTGCGCCAGAAGCGCCCGCAGGTCGGGGTTCTTGTCGCTGTCCTTGGCGGTCAGCGCTTCCATCGGCACGAAATATTCGTGCGCATGCGGCAGCTGGTGACGCACGAAGCCGGCATAGTGATGGGGCTTCAGCCCGTAGAGCACATGCATGTCACGCACCGGCAGGCCGAACGGAACCACCGGTTCTCGGTCGAGCACGCCGGTTGCCTTCCAGCGCGGCGTCGGATCGCCCGGCATGACCGGGGCGAGCAGCCAGGGCACCGGACAGACGGCTAGCAGCGAATGCGTGCTGGGCGCGAAGCGGGAGCGCTTGTCGAGCAGGTTCTGCAATGAGCCGCAGGCCTCGATCGCGAAGATATCCACATAGGATTCTACCGAGGTCCCGCCGAAGTTCAGCCACAAGCCATCCGGCAGGGTGCGCCAGCGCGTACTGCCGGGTAGCTTGAGGAAGGGGTGGCACGTCCCGAGATCTTCTGAGGGGCGGCCACGAAGCCATGCGTCTCGCCCTGTCTCCGCAGGCTTCACGCCTGGCGGCCGCTGAGGCCATTGCTTGAGCCGTCGCTTGACCAGCGAGTCCAGCGATTGAAATTGGCGCATTGAGTTCCCCAAAAAGTCTTGTTGAAGGCATGAATACAACTAATAAGTGTGTTCATAACATGCGAATGCACGCATGGAAGGAATTTTTGCGCAGTATGTTGAAAAATCTGGCCGTTGCACCCCAAGCGTGGATGCCCAACCGACCAGAGGATTAGTTCCCTTCCCGCTTCGGCGAATGCCTGCGTCGGCTGTCAATTCATAGCGAAATTGCAAGATGCTAGATACTTACGCATCGCTCATCATGTGACTTATCAACTGACCTGTGGATAATGATAGCTATACGATCGAGCCGGCTACAATTTCAGCGCATGAAACAGAACCGGCGCGGCAGGTCTGGCGCTCCTCTCATGAGCTCCCATCGTCGTCAGTCGGGCAGCCTCGCGGCAGCGTAGCGGACGAGTTCGCGCTCATCGGCCTGTTGATCGGCGCGCCGGAGCGCATTCCGCCGGTTTGCCGCCCGGATAGAATCCAGGGCGAGTTCCAGCCGCTTGGTGCGCGCAACCGCTTCGCGGAGTGCCTCGCACGCCGCCAGCTCGCTGCGATCGAGTTCCGCGACCCGATGCTGGAGCTCTCCCCTGCCGCGCGCCGAGTGCGGCGCCCAGGTCACCAATGCAGCCAGTGCATCCGGGTCGGCCAGCGCGCGGCTGGCTTCGTTGGCTGCCGCGGCGTCGTGGCCATCGAGCGCCGCCGACGCATCTGCCGAGGCGCGGGCAATCTGCCCCAGATCGCCTCGCCGTTAGTCCGCGCTCTGCTGCGCCAGTCGAACCAGCACGGGAAGGCCCCGCATCGTGTTGCTCCAGCACTGAAGTCGTCCGCGGGGACGCTACCCGGCAATGGTTGCACTCGTGTTGCGACATCCGGCTGCTCAACCGCATTTTAAGGCAGACGCCCTCGGTTGATTTGGATCAAGGCGGGTTGGGTTCCATCCTGTGACCTGTGATCAATGCTGCATGCGCGGTACGCCTTAGTCCGCGCCCGGTGCGCAACGGGGAGGCCAGCGTGGCTGACATCGCAGAGGCTCAGGACCGCGAACGGATCAGGGCACTGACGGCGAGTACCGTTGCCTTCACGGCATGCTTCGCGGTCGCCGGTATCTGAGCAGCCCGCGCCAATAACTGCTCGGCCTGATCGCTGCCGCCCCAGCCCGCGCGCGGGTGCAATTATTGCCCCTTGGCCAGTCGCCGATTTTTCCCCGATTTAACCAAGAAGAGTCCACCTCGATTGACCTGGATCAAGGCCGCCTGCGCGCCGGTCTGCGATCAACCATGCCCGTGCCGTACACCTTAGCGGTGCTTGGGCCAGCAGCGAGAAGGGGCTTTCAGCCATGGACCAGCCAGTATCAGAGCTAGTCGGACAGCTATCGCCGGCCGAGGCGGCCATGCGTTCAGGCCTGCGCGGCAATCCGCGCCAGGGCCTCATCATGGGCACCTGGGGCTTCTTCATCGGCTTCGCCGCCGTCGCCCTCTATGGCCCGGCGGCGCATGCCTTCCAGTCGTCGATGCAGCTCTCGCCGTTCCTGGTCGGGCTGCTGGTCGCGGCGCCGCAACTGACCGGCTCGTTGCTGCGCATTCCGTTCGGCGCCTGGGTGGACAAGTCCGGTGGGCGGCTGCCGATGCTGACTCTGTTCGGAGTTTCCATCGTGGGAATGTGGGGGCTTTCCTACATTCTGCTCACCGTTTCGCCGGTGACGCCGGCGCTCTATCCGCTGGTCCTGCTGTTCGGCTTCATGAGTGGTTGCGGCGTTGCTACCTTCTCCGTGGGCGTGCCGCAGGTGTCCTACTGGCAACCTAAGAACCGGCAGGGTATCGCACTCGGCATCTTTGGCGGCGTCGGCAACATGGCGCCAGGGCTGTTCACCCTGATCCTGCCGTTTGCCATCGGCGCATTGGGCTTGGCCGGTTCCTATCTGGCTTGGTTCGTCTTCCTGGTGATCGGCACCGGCATCTATGCGTGGCTGGCGCGCGATGCGTTCTATTTCCAGTTGCGCGCGCGCGGCGTGGCGGCCGAACCAGCCAAGCGGATCGCAGCCGCGTGCGGCCAGGAACTATTCCCGCGCGAGTCCGTCTGGGGCGCGCTGATCTCGGCGGCCGACGATCCGCGCACCTGGGGACTGGTGTTCCTGTATTTCGTCTCGTTCGGCGGGTTCCTGGCGCTGACCGCCTGGTTCCCGGTCTACTGGGTGAACCTGCATGACGTCACCCCCAAGACGGCGGGCATCCTGGGTGGCGTCGGCTTTTCGCTGCTGGCGGCGGCAGTGCGGGTCTGGGGTGGACAACTCTCGGAGAAATTCGGCGGCGAGCGCCTGGCCCTGGTCTCCTTCTTCGTCGTCCTGGCCGGTGCCGCACTGCTCACCGCGGTGACCTCGTTCCCGGTCAACCTCGCCGGGGAGCTGCTGATCGGCCTCGGCATGGGTTTGGCCAACGCCGCGGTGTTCAAGATGCTGCCGAAATACGTGCCGCACGCGGTCGGCGGCGCCTCGGGCCTGGTGGGTGGTTTGGGCGCGCTGGGCGGCTTCGTGATCCCGCCGATCCTCGGCCTGTTCGCCGGCGCGCTTGGCGCGCAGGGCTATGCCGGCGGCTTCTTCGTCTACGTCGTGCTGGCGGTGGCGGCCATCTTTGTCTCCATCGGCTTCGTGCGCACGCGTAACAACGCCATCGCAGCCTGAACCGAAAGAGTAGCACGATGAGCCATTTCCTCGACCGGCTGACGTTCTTCCGCAAGAACGTCGACACATTCTCCGGCGACCACGGTGTGGTCACCAACGAGGACCGCAAGTGGGAGGAGGCGTACCGGAGCCGCTGGCAGCACGACAAGATCGTGCGTTCCACCCATGGCGTGAACTGCACCGGCTCGTGCAGTTGGAAGATCTACGTCAAGGGCGGCATCGTCACCTGGGAGACGCAGCAGACCGATTATCCGCGCACGCGCCCGGACCTGCCGAACCATGAGCCGCGCGGCTGTTCGCGCGGGGCCAGTTACTCCTGGTATCTCTACAGCGCCAACCGGCTGAAATATCCGTTGATCCGCCGCCGCCTGCTGGAACTGTATCGCGCGGCGCGGCAAACGCTGGACCCGGTCGCGGCGTGGGCGTCCATCGTCGAGAACCCGGAGAAGGCGCAGAGCTACAAGCGCATCCGTGGCCTCGGTGGCTTCGTCCGTGCCAAGTGGGACGAGGCGGAGGAGATCATCGCCGCCGCCAACGTCTACACGATCAAGCGGCACGGGCCGGACCGCATCATCGGCTTTTCGCCGATCCCGGCGATGTCCATGGTGTCGTATGCTGCCGGCAGCCGCTATCTCTCCTTGATCGGCGGTGTCTGCATGAGTTTCTACGACTGGTACTGCGATCTGCCGCCGGCCTCGCCGCAGACCTGGGGCGAGCAGACCGACGTGCCGGAGAGTGCGGACTGGTACAACTCGACGTTCCTGATCCTGTGGGGCTCCAACGTTCCGCAGACCCGCACGCCGGACGCGCATTTCTACACCGAGGTGCGCTACAAGGGTGCCAAGTCGGTGGTGATCACGCCGGACTATTCCGAGGCGGCGAAGTTCGCCGATCTCTGGCTGCATCCCAAGCAGGGCACCGACGCGGCGCTGGCGATGGCGATGGGCCACGTCGTGCTGAAGGAGTTCCACACACGGCGGCAAGTCGAATACTTCACCGACTACTGCCGCCGCCTGACCGACATGCCGATGCTGGTGACGCTGGAGAAGCGCGGCGAGCACTATGTGCCGGGGCGCTATCTGCGCGCGGCCGACCTGGAAGGTGCGGGCGCGCAGGCGAACCATCCGGAATGGAAGACGCTCGGCTTCGACGAGATCGACGACGCGCTGGTGGTGCCCAACGGCTCGATCGGCTTCCGCTGGGGTGACGCGGGCAAGTGGAATCTCGAACAGCACGATGCGCGTGACGGCCACGATATGCGCCTTGCGCTGAGCCTCGCCGAACGGCGCGATGCGGTCGTGCCGGTCGCATTCCCGTATTTCGGCGGCAAGGCGCCAGCGGCCTTCCATCCCACCGCGCACGACGAGGTGCTGCAGCGCCATGTGCCGGTGCGTCTGGTGCGCACGCAGGCAGGCGAGGTGGCGGTGGCCACCGTGTTCGACCTCATGGCCGCCAATTACGGCGTCGACTGCGGCTTCGGCGGAGAGGTCGCCTCGAGCTATGACGACGATGTGCCATACACGCCGGCCTGGGCCGAGCACATTACCGGCGTCGATCGCGACCACATCATCTCCGTGGCGCGCCAGTTCGCGGAGAACGCCGAGAAGACCCACGGCAAATCGATGGTGATCCTGGGTGCCGGGCTGAATCATTGGTACCACATGGACATGATCTACCGCGGCATCATCAACCTGCTGATGATGTGCGGCTGCATCGGCCAGTCGGGCGGCGGCTGGGCGCACTACGTCGGGCAGGAGAAGCTGCGGCCGCAGACCGGCTGGACGCCGCTCGCCTTCGCGCTCGACTGGAACCGTCCGCCGCGGCAGATGAATTCCACCAGTTTCTTCTACAGCCACACCTCGCAGTGGCGCTACGAGAAGCTCGGCGTGCATGAGATCGTCTCGCCGCTGGTCGACGCGGACGCTCTGCCGCGCACGCTGATCGACTGTAACGTGAAGGCGGAGCGACTGGGCTGGCTGCCCTCCGCACCACAGCTTGCGACCAATCCGCTGGGCATCGCCGAAGCGGCGGAGGCCGCGGGCAAGCCGGTGCCAGACTATGTCGCCAGCGCACTGCAAGCCGGCGAGCTCCACTTCGCCGCCGAGGACCCGGATGCGCCGGAAAACTTCCCGCGCAACCTGTTCGTCTGGCGCTCCAATCTGTTGGGAGCCTCGGGCAAGGGCCACGAGTATTTCCTGAAGTACCTGCTCGGCACCGATCACGGCGTGCTGGGCAAGGACCTCGGTGCCGAAGGTGGAACGAAACCCGAGGAGGTGCGCTGGCACGACACGGCGCCGGAGGGAAAACTCGATCTGCTGGTGACGCTGGATTTCCGCATGTCCACCACCTGCCTCTATTCCGACATCGTGCTGCCGACTGCCACCTGGTACGAGAAGCACGATCTCAATACCTCCGACATGCACCCGTTCATCCATCCGCTGTCGGCGGCGGTCGATCCGGTCTGGGAATCGCGATCGGACTGGGAAATCTATAAGGCGATCGCCAAAAAATTCTCCGAGGTCGCGCAAGGCACGCTGGGCACGCAGCGTGACGTGGTGCTGACGCCGATCATGCACGACACGCCGGGCGAGTTGGCGCAGCCGTTCGGCGTCGCCGACTGGAAGCACGGGGAGTGCCCGCTGATCCCCGGCAGGACCATGCCGAACGTCACGGTGGTCGAACGCGACTACCCGGCGACCTACGAGAAATTCATCTCGCTCGGCCCGCTGATGGATCGCCTCGGCAACGGCGGCAAGGGCATCGGCTGGAAGACCGAGCACGAGGTTGAGTTGCTCGGCAAGCTCAACGGCGTGAACGTTGCCGGCCGCCCGCGCATCGTCTCCGACATCGATGCCGCCGAGGTGATCCTGTCGCTGGCGCCGGAAACCAATGGCGAGGTCGCGGTGAAGGCCTGGGCGGCGCTGGAGAAGCAGACCGGGCGCGAACACACGCACCTGGCCACGGCACGCGCCGACGACAAGCTGCGCTTCCGCGATCTGCAGGCGCAGCCTCGGAAAATCATCTCCTCGCCGACCTGGAGCGGTCTGGAGAGCGAGCAGGTCAGCTACAATGCAGGCTATACGAATGTGCATGAGCTGATCCCTTGGCGCACACTGACGGGACGCCAGCAGTTCTACCAGGACCACCAATGGATGCGGGCGTTCGGCGAGGCGCTGTGCGTGTATCGCCCGCCGATCGACACGCGCACCATCGCGGCGGTGCAGGGCCTGGCGGATGAGCGCAAGTCGGTGGTGCTGAATTTCATCACGCCGCACCAGAAATGGGGCATCCACTCCACCTACACCGACAATCTGCTGATGCTGACCTTATCGCGCGGCGGCCCGATTGTATGGCTCAGCGAGACCGACGCGCGCGAGGCTGGCATCGAGGACAACGACTGGATCGAGGCGTTCAACGCCAATGGTGCGCTGACCGCGCGAGCTGTGGTGAGCCAGCGCGTGCCGGCGGGCATGTGCATGATGTACCACGCGCAGGAGAAGACCGTGAACGTGCCGGGCAGCGAGGTGACCGGCAAGCGCGGCGGCATCCACAACTCGGTGACGCGCACCTGCCCGAAGCCGACGCACATGATCGGCGGCTACGCGCAACTGTCATACGGCTTCAACTACTACGGCACCGTCGGCGCCAACCGCGACGAGTTCGTGGTGGTGCGCAAGATGGCCAAGGTCGACTGGCTGGAAGCACCGCGCGCGGATGTGGTGGCCGCGGAATGACTCTCTCATCGTCATGGCCGGGTCAAGCCCGGCCATCCGCGCACCGCCGGTGCGGGGTGGATGGCCGGGTCAAGCCCGGCCATGACGAGAATCCAAAGGATAGTCTGCAATGAAAGTCCGCGCGCAGATCGCCATGGTGCTGAACCTCGACAAGTGCATCGGCTGCCACACCTGTTCGGTCACCTGCAAGAACGTGTGGACCAGCCGCGACGGCGTCGAATACGCCTGGTTCAACAACGTCGAGACCAAGCCCGGCATCGGCTATCCGAAGAACTGGGAGAACCAGAAGAAGTGGAACGGCGGCTGGGTACGCCGCCGCAACGGCAGGCTGGAGCCGCGCATGGGTGGCAAGTTCCGTGTCCTGGCCAAGATCTTCGCCAATCCCGACCTGCCGCAGATCGACGACTACTACGAGCCGTTCACCTTCGACTACGCGCATCTGCAAACCGCGCCGGAGAGCCAGGCGGCGCCGACTGCGCGGCCACGCTCGCTGATCACCGGCCAGCGGATGGAAAAGATCGAATGGGGTCCGAACTGGGAGGAGATCCTCGGCGGCGAGTTCGCCAAGCGCAGCAAGGACACGAACTTCGATGCCGTGGAGAAGGAAATCTACGGCCAGTTCGAGAACACCTTCATGATGTATCTGCCGCGGCTGTGCGAACACTGCCTCAACCCGTCCTGTGTCGCGGCCTGTCCGTCCGGCTCAATCTACAAGCGCGAAGAGGACGGCATCGTCCTGATCGATCAGGACAAGTGCCGCGGATGGCGGATGTGCGTTGCCGCCTGCCCGTACAAGAAGATCTACTACAACTGGGAGAGCGGCAAGGCGGAGAAATGCACCTTCTGCTATCCGCGCATCGAGGTCGGCCAGCCGACGGTTTGTTCGGAGACCTGCGTCGGCCGTATCCGCTATCTCGGCGTGATGCTGTACGACGCCGACCGAATCGAGGAGGCAGCGTCGAAGCAGGACGAGTGCGATCTGTACCGCGCCCAGCTCGACATCTTCCTCGATCCGCATGATCCCGCCGTGATCGCCCAGGCGCGCGCCGACGGCGTGCCGGACCTCTGGCTGGAGGCGGCGCGCAATTCGCCGGTCTACAAGATGGCGATCGACTGGAAGATCGCGTTTCCGCTGCATCCCGAGTTCCGCACCCTGCCGATGGTGTGGTATGTGCCGCCGCTGTCGCCGATCCAGGCCAAGGCGGAAGCCGGTGAGTTCGGCGTCAACGGCGCCATCCCGGACGTGTCCAAGCTGCGCATCCCGCTGCGTTATCTGGCGAACCTGCTGACGGCGGGCGAGGAATATCCGATCAGGTTCGCGCTCGAACGCCTGCTGGCGATGCGCGCCTACATGCGTGCCCGCCACGTCGACGGCGTGGAAGCGACCGCGGTGCTGGAGCAGGTCAATCTCGACCGTGCCACGGTGGAGGACATGTACCGCATACTCGCCCTCGCGGCATACGAAGATCGCTTCGTCATCCCCACCACGCATCGCGAATACGCCGAGAACGCCTACGACCTGCGCGGCTCCTGCGGCTTCTCCTTCGGCAACGGCTGCTCCGGCGGTACGTCCGCCACCAGCCTGTTCGGCAAGCAGAAGCACCGGCACGGCATGAAAGCGAAAGCGGAGGCATGACGATGCAGACCTTCCGCGTGCTGTCCGCCCTGCTGTGTTATCCGGAGTCGGAGTTGCTGGACGCGCTGGACGAGTTCACTGCGGTGCTCGATGCCGAGCGCGCATTGCGACCTGCTGCTCGCCGCGCGCTCGACAGCTTCATCGCCCGGCTGGGCGCGACCGACCTGCTCGACGCGCAGGAGCGCTACGTCGCGCTGTTCGACCGTAACCGCTCGCTGTCGTTGCATCTCTACGAGCACGTGCACGGCGAATCGCGCGAGCGCGGCGAGGCGATGGTGCGGCTCGCCGCGCTGTACAAGCTGCACGGGCTGCACGTCGCGGTGAACGAGTTGCCCGACTATCTGCCGCTCTATCTCGAGTTCCTCTCGCTGCAGCCGGACAAGGCGGCGCACTCGCTCCTGGCCGAGGCGGTGCATGTGATCGTCGCGCTGGCGGACAAGCTGGAAGCACGCGACAGCCCCTACGCCGCCGTGCTGCGTGCCATCGAAGCACTGGCCGCGCGGCCGGCGGAGGCCGCAGCAGTGCAGGAGGTGCGTGGCAAGCTCGATCCGGCAGCGGACGATCTGGCCACGCTGGATCGCCAGTGGGAGGACGAGGTGGTGCGCTTCACCGCCGCCGGCCTCGAAGCCACCGCCGCAAGCGGGAGCTAGCACGATGCGCGCGACAATGAACCAACTGCTGTTCGGCCTTTACCCCTACGTGGCGATCACCGTGTTCCTGCTCGGCAGCCTGATACGCTTCGACCGCGAGCAATACACCTGGCGCTCCGGCTCCTCGCAGTTGCTGCGGCGCAGGCTGTTGGTGGTGGGCAGCAACTGCTTTCACGTCGGCGTGCTGGCGATTCTGGCCGGCCATTTGGTCGGCCTGCTGACGCCGCACGCAGTTTACACCGGCCTCGGCCTGTCGGTGGAGAACAAGCAGTTGCTGGCGATGGGCGCCGGCGGCGTGTTCGGCTTGGTGTGTTTCATCGGCCTGACGCTGCTGATCTACCGCCGCCTCACCGATCCGCGCATCCGCGCGACATCGAGCGTGATGGACATCGCCATCCTGCTGCTGCTGTACGCGCAGCTCATCCTCGGCCTGTCGTCGATCTTCGTCTCTGCCCACCACCTGGATGGCGGCGAGATGCTGAAACTTGCCCGTTGGGCGCAGCATCTGGTGACGCTGCAGACCGATGCCGCGTCGCTGATCGCCGACGTCGATCCGATCTTCAAGACGCATATCCTGCTTGGGCTGACGATCTTCCTGATCTTCCCGTTCTCCCGCCTGGTGCACATCTGGTCGGCGCCGGTGGGTTATATCAGTCGTCCCTATCAGGTGGTGCGCCGCCGCGGCGGCGCCGATGCGGTGCGAGGCAAATGATGCAGGACATCGTGGTCAACGGCATGGCGATCACCGAGCAGGCGATCGCCGCCGAGATGCAGTTCCACCCCGCGGACAACCAACAGGAAGCCTGGCGGCAGGCCACCACGGCGCTGGCGATCCGCGTGCTGCTGCTGCAGGAGGCGGAGCGCCTCGGCATCACTGGCGGCGAACCGGAGGCCGACGAAGGCCCGGAGGAAGCGCTGATCCGCGCCTTGCTCGCGCACGAAGTTCGCACGCCGGAACCGGACGAGGCGGTCTGCCGTCGCTACTTCACCGCCAATCGCGCCCGCTTCCGCAGTCCCGACGTTTACGAAGCGGCGCACATCCTGTTCCCCGCCGCGCCGGAGGACGCCGCCGCCCGGACGAAGGCGAAGGATGCGGCGGAGCACACGCTGGCCGTCCTCAAGGATGCGCCGCAACGCTTCGCCATGCTGGCGCGCGACACATCAGCCTGTCCGTCCGGCGCCAATGGCGGGCTGCTCGGCCAGCAGAGCCGTGGCGACCTCGTGCCGGAGATCGAAAGCTTCATCATGGCGCTGGAGGAAGGGCAGATCTGCCCGGTGCCGGTCATGAGCCGCTACGGCGCGCACGTGCTCCGTCTCGATCATCGTGTCGCGGGCGCCGATCTGCCGTATGAAGCGGTGGCGGAGATGGTGGCGCGGCATCTCGCCACGCACTCCTGGCAGCGTGCGGTCAGCCAGTATCTCCGCGTGCTTGCCGGGCGTGCGATGATCAAGGGCTTTGCCCTGGACGGGGCGGAGACGCCGCTGGTGCAGTGAAGCGCCGCGAAGCGTGTGACCCGGATCAGCCTGTCCGTGGATGGCGGGGAGGCGTTCCATCGCAGCACCTGGCGGAGGGTGTCCGTCCAGACTACCTCCCTCCCGGTTCTATGTGGTCCACGAGACTCTGAAGACTCCTTGCTGAATCCTTGATCCTTTCGATAATACGGATTGTTAACGTCCGTTCATCTCCGATACAAGTCACGCTTGGTCTGAAGTCACCCCTCCGAGAGCGCCCTTGCAAATCGCACATTCGTGTGCGGTATAGGGACGCGACCGGGGCGGAACTCGTTAGGGCACTGAGGCGGCTGGCCAAGGCCCGACAACTTTGCTTCGAATACGAGGCGCGTCGGGGCAAAGGTAGCCATGGTCAGTTGCTGTTCGGCGACAAGCTGACGACGATCAAGGACCTCAAGAAGGAGATCGGCCCAGGGCTTCTGCACGACATGCTGAAGCAATTGGGCCTGAAGATGGATGACCTGCCCTGACGTTGTCGGGGCAAGGTAGGAGTTGTGCCATGCGGTTTGTTTATCCCTACACCGTCCGTCAGTCCGAAGATGGCGCGTGGCAGGTTCGTTTTCCTGACGTGCCCGAGGCTCTGACCGAGGGCGAAACCGAAGCTGAAGCTCACGCTCTGGCCACTGATGCGTTGCTGGCCGCGTTTGGTGGCCTCGCGAAACTGAGGCGGCTACTTCCGACGCCATCTCCCGATGGACAATTTTTTGTTGTCGTGCCGATGCTCCAGTCGGCGAAGCTGGCCCTCTACCAGGCGATGCGCGAACAGGGTCTGAACAACGTCACCCTGGCGCGCAAGCTTGGCAAGCAGGAGAACGAGGTCCGGCGGATGCTCGATCTCGACCACGAGACGAAGATCGGCTCACTCGAAAACGCGCTATGGCACTTGGGCAAGCAGCTCGCGAGCGAGGTTCGTCAGGCGGCGTGAAGCCGTAAACGGGGGTGCGCCTTAGGCTCAAAGGGGGCGTGCAACGGCGTCCTGCCCCCGCGCGGCGACGCTTGAAATGCCGGGAACTCCGGAAATCATGTTCAACCCAGACCGGGGATGGTCGATCTGGGACTATCTCAGCCGTCCAAAAAAGTCTGGTGCCCTTCGCCCCGGACCGCGACGCTTGATGGCGCTGCCACGCTTGCCTGCCGTGCCACTCGCGGTCAACGCCTGCGGTGTTTGCGGGTGAATTTGTGGGTGACGTGCGGTGTCCGGTCCATAAATCCAGCGATTACAACATGATAGGATGTACATCTGGCGGAGGGGTGACTGTCGACTACGTTCGTCAAGCTATTGATTTCGTGAGCCTACAAAACCGGATTCACCCCACCGATACCCGGCTTGATACCCGATATGTGTGAGTCATCGCTGATTTGGGTCAGCGGGATACGGGTTGGCCATTGCAGTCCCGTAATGGGTGATCGCGGGTGGCCGCGCCATGAAGTACGCCGGCAAGATCCAACGTCGCATTGCTCCGCCTGTGTCGGCACTGTCTTCTCCCAGGACGATGCCGACGCGGCGGGCAAGCAATGGTACCAGATGGCCGAATAGGCCAAGCCACGGGTCCGCAGGCTCACCGCCTGCTGGGTGACCGATTTTAGTCGAGGTACGAGGCGGAGTAGTAAGCGAGGATTACGAAGCGGGCGCGCCTTCGTTGTGGCCGGGCAGGGTGATCGTGAGCATCAGCGCGCTCAGGCTCTTGCCATGCGGGTCGATGGCCAGCGATCGGGTGACACCACCCCCCAGCGCGTTTTCGATGACAAAGTTCAACGCCCGCAGTTGCGGCAGTTCATAGCGGCGCACCGGGCCAGGGGTGAGATGGCCGAAATGCGCCAGCACCCGTTCGGGCGTGAGTTCGCGCTGCAGCACCTGCCAGCCCTCGTCATTATAGGCGGTGACGGAGATGTTGGAGGTGTTGCCCTTGTCCCCGGCGCGGGCATGGCCGAGGTCATAGACGCGGATGCTCATGGGGCGCGCTCCATGACGATTTCCGGCTTCACCCAGTCGCGCGGGATCAGCACGGATTTCACCGCCAGGATCTGCCTGGCGCCGAAATTGATGCCGCCGCCGGCACCGGTCGGGCCTTGCATGTGCAGGCTGCGCACTTCCGCGCCCACTGCCTCCGCGGCTTTCTTGTCCGGCGTCCGCGCGGCGATGCGCAGGCGCACCTCGTAGGGTTCCGGGCACAGGCTGGCATCGTTCCCGTGCAGGGAGTTCATGCCGATCAGATCGACGCGCATTTCCTCGTAGGTGAGGCCGCGGCGGTGCAGGCGTTCCTTCACCACCTCAATCCCCAGCTTGGCGCGGGCCAGCGCATTGATGCCGGCAAAGCCCATCTCGCCGGACCCCATATAGCCGTCGAAATAACCCACGACGACCTTGTAGGTGGGCGTGCGCGGTTTCCCCCGCGCGCCGCTTAAGGCGACGCGGTCCTTTTCGACCTGGCGGAATGTCACAGCGGAGGCATCCAGCACGCAGTCGGGCGTGATGTAGGCGGTGGGGTCGTGCATTTCGTAGAGGAGTTGTTCGGTGCACGTGGCGATGTCGAGCCGCCCACCGGAACCGGGGGTTTTCGAAACCTCGACGCGCCCATCCGACCACACATCGGCCAGCGGATAGCCTAGGCCGGCGAGGTCCTCGACCTCCTTCTTGCCTGGATCGGCGAAGCAACCGCCGGTGAGCTGGCCGGAGCATTCGAGCAGGTGGCCGGCGAGCGTACCGTTGGCGAGTTTCGGGTAGTCGTCATACGACCAGCCGAATGCGTGCAGCATCGGGCCGAGGAACAGGGCGGGATCGGCAACGCGGCCGGTGATGACCAGATCGGCGCCGGTGGCGAAACCCTGCGCCACCACGTCCGCGCCGAGATAGGCATTGGCGGAAGCCATGCGCGGCAACAGCGATTCCAGCGGCGCGCCATCCTCCATCAATGGCAGCTCGGGATGCGCACGCATGATGTCGGTGACTTCATCGCCCTGCACCACGGCGCATGCGTAGTCCGGGCAGCCCCAATCGGGCGCATGTTTGCGCAGGATGCGCGCCGCCCCCATCGGGTTGGCCGCCCCCATGTTGGTGACGATCCTGATACCGCGTTGCAACGCCGGCGGCATGATCGCTTCCATGCGCTCCAGCAGCACTGGTGTGTAACCCTTGGCCGGGTCCTTGGCGCGATCGAGGGTTTCGCGGGCAATGGTGCGTTCGGCCAGGCATTCCATGGCGAGATAATCGAGTTCGCCGTGCTCGACGATCTCCACGCCGGGCGGAATGCGGTCGTCGGCAAAGCCGGCTCCACAGCCGATTCTGATCTTGTTACGTGCCATGGATCCCCCTATCGGCATTCATGATATTCGTCCTTCCCGAACATAGTCCAATAGCTGCCTCGCTGGGCTACAGCGCGCGGTGCTCGGCGGCCCTGTCATCTCTGGCTAAGGCAGCCAGTCTGGATGTGTTGCCTCCGGCCGCGAACCTGGGTCCCAGTTTTGTTGGAGAGTAAGATCCTGATCAGGTACTGATACACAGTCTGAGCTTGGGCATCGAAGCATGGGGGAACGCTGAGGACTGTGCGGACGCAAACCGCTCTTACCAATCTCAGCCGGACAGAGAAACGGCCCGAGCGAAGTCGCTCTGCATAGTCAGCTCCATCTCTCGGACATCCTCAAGCAGCCTTCGGATTCTGGCTGCGTCGACAGACACATTGTTCGATACGCGTACAGGAAGGGCAGGGGCGTCCGACACGATAGTGCATTTGTGTCAATTCACACTGACGAGCCATACACCGCGACTCGCCGGACTGCGCCCCGGGGCAAGGGGCTCGTCGGGCTCATCATCTGAAGGCCGCAGGTTCAAATCGTGGGCACGCAACCACTTATGCCGAACGTAAGCGTCCGGTGAGCCCCGTGGCTCAGGCGGCGTTGCGCTGATCCAGCCGAGTACGGATGCCGGTCAAGTTCCACGGCAGCAGCTCGTGCACATACCTGACCGGATGATCGGCGATGCGTTGGAGGACTGAGGTGGTCCCCCCTCTTTGGACAGTTTGGCGGCTGCGTTAAGCTTGGTTCTGATTTCGCTCAAGCCGCCAATCGCATCTCCTCTCCTGCGCCGATCGCGGCATAGGCCTCGTTCGGGGTCCGCCCGCCCAGGCCGGTGTGTGGGCGCTGGGCATTGTAGTAGCCAATCCACCGCGCCAACCCCGCCCTGGCTTCGGAACCCGTCTCGAAGGCGTGCAGGCAGACGCATTCG
>JBGPND010000123.1:0-15298 GCA_041487355.1 Acetobacteraceae bacterium
GGCACCAAGCGCGAGGAGGTGGAGCGCGGCCAGGTATTGGCGGCGCCGGGGTCGATCACGCCGCACACCCATTTTCAGTGCGAGGCCTACGTGCTGACCAAGGAGGAAGGCGGCCGTCATACGCCGTTCTTCACCAACTACCGTCCGCAGTTCTACTTCCGCACCACCGACGTCACTGGCGTCGTGCAGTTGCCGGAAGGCACCGAGATGGTGATGCCGGGCGACAACGTATCGATGGACGTGGAGCTGATCGCGCCGATCGCCATGGATGAGGGCCTGCGCTTCGCAATTCGCGAGGGCGGCCGCACCGTGGGCGCCGGCGTCGTAGCCAGCATCACGGCCTAGCGAATGAGAGCGGCACCGGCGCCCTACCGCAAGGTGGGGCGCCGGTGGTATTTGCAGGGGACCCGGAAGACCGAACGATGGACAACCAGAATATCCGCATCCGGCTAAAGGCCTACGATCACCGCGTGCTGGACAACAGCACGAAGGAGATCGTGAACACGGCCAAGCGCACGGGTGCCCGGGTTCGCGGGCCGATCCCGCTGCCGACGCATATCGAACGCTTCACCGTCAACCGCTCGCCGCATGTCGACAAGAAGAGCCGCGAGCAGTTCGAGATCCGCACGCATCGGCGCCTGCTGGATATCGTGGAGCCGACGCCGCAGACGGTGGACGCGCTGATGAAGCTCGACCTCGCCGCCGGTGTCGATGTCGAGATCAAGATCTGAGGCTGGGGACCGGGGAGACGAAAGATGCGCACCGGATTGCTGGCCAAGAAACTGGGCATGACCCGGATATTTCAGGACGACGGCACGCATGTGCCGGTGACCGTGCTGCACCTTGATGGCGTGCAGGTGGTCGCCCAGCGCACGCAGGAGAAGGACGGCTACACCGCTGTCCAGCTCGGCTGGGGCAAGGCCAAGGTGAAGAACGTCTCGCAGCCCAATCGCGGGCATTTCGCCAAGGCGAAGGTGGAGCCAAAGGCGAAGCTCGCGGAATTCCGTGTGGCCGAGGATGCGCTACTGGAGCCGGGCGCAACATTGTCGGCGGCGCATTTCGCGGTTGGCCAACGCGTCGATGTCTGCGGCATCACGCAGGGCAAGGGTTTCGCCGGCGGGATGAAGCGCTGGAACTTCTCCGGCCTGGAAGCCAGCCACGGCGTCTCCATCAGCCATCGCAGCCTGGGCTCCACCGGCAACCGGCAGGATCCGGGCAGGACATTCAAGAACAAGAAGATGGCGGGCCATCTCGGGGTCGAGCGGGTCACCACGCTGAATCTGGTGGTCGCCGCGGTGGACGCCGAGAAGGGCCTGCTGATGATCAAGGGCGCGATCCCCGGATCGAAGGGCGGCTTCGTGCTGGTACGCGATGCGGTGAAGCGTGCGCGGCCGACGGATGCGCCGTATCCGGCGGCGTTGGTCGAAGTGCAGGCGGCGGGCTGAACGATGCAGATCGAAATCACCACTCTCGACCAGACCAGCGCCGGCAGCGCCGAACTGCCGGATGAGATCTTCGCTGCGAAGCCGCGTGCCGACATCATGGCGCGCGTGGTGCACTGGCAGTTGGCCAAGCGCCGTGCCGGCACGCACAGCACCAAGGGCCTGAACGACGTGCAGGGCACGACGAGGAAGCCATATCGCCAGAAGGGCACCGGCAACGCGCGCCAGGGCAGTCTGCGCGCGCCGCAGTTCCGCGGCGGCGGTGTCGTGCATGGGCCGATCCCGCATTCGCATGAGTACAGCCTGAACAAGAAGGTGCGCCGGCTGGGGCTGATCTCCGCGCTGTCGCAGAAGCAGGCGGAAGGCAAGCTGGTGGTGATCGATGCGGCGAACGGTGCCGCAAAGACCGGCGAGCTGGCGAGGAAGCTGAAGGCGCTCGGCTGGCGTTCGGCGCTGATTGTCGATCATGCGGTGGATGCCGGCTTCCTGCGCGCGAGCCGCAACATTCCCGGCATCGACGTGCTGCCGACGATCGGTGCGAACGTCTACGACATCCTGAACCACGACGTGCTGGCGATCACCACCGCCGGCGTCGAGGGACTGAAGCAGCGGCTGGGCCCGAAGCTGGCACAGGCCAATGGAGCCGAGGCATGAGCGAGACCCCGACGCGCAAGCCGCAACTCTCGCGTGAGGCGATGTATCAGATCATCCGCAGCCCGCTGATCACCGAGAAGGCCACCGCGCTCTCGGAGAAGGGCCAGGTGGTGTTCCGTGTCGCACCGGACGCGACCAAGCCGGAGATCAAGGCGGCGGTCGAAGGCCTGTTCGGCGTCACGGTGCTGGCGGTCAACACGCTGGTGCAGAAGGGCAAGACCAAGCGGGTCAAGGGGCGGCCCGGCAGGCGTTCGGACGTGAAGAAGGCGTTCGTCAGGCTGGCTGCCGGCCAGTCGATCGATTTCACCACGGGCCTCGCATAGGGCGCGCGAGACATGGCACTCAAGCAATACAACCCAATCACGGCGAGCCTGCGCGGCACGGTGCTGATCAACCGCTCCGAGCTGTGGAAGGGCAAGCCGGTCAAGGCGCTCACCGAGGGCAAGATCGGCACCGGTGGACGCAACAACCACGGCCGCATCACCAGCCGCTTCATCGGCGGCGGGCACAAGCAGTCGTATCGCTTTGTCGACTTCAAGCGGCGCAAGTTCGATGTGCCGGCGACGGTGGAGCGGCTGGAATACGATCCCAACCGCAGCGCGTTCATCGCGCTGGTGAAGTATCGGGACGGCGAGCTGTCCTACATCCTGGCGCCGCAGCGGCTGCGCGTGGGTGACAGCGTGGTGTCCGGCCAGCGCGCCGACATCAAGCCGGGCAACGCGATGCCGCTCGCGACAATTCCGGTCGGCACGATCGTGCACAACATCGAGATGAAGGTGGCGGCGGGCGGCAAGATCGCGCGCGCCGCCGGCACCTATGCGCAGCTGGTCGGCAAGGACGCCGGTTGGGCGCAGGTCAAGCTGATGTCGGGCGAACTGCGCATGGTGCGTGCCGAATGCATGGCGTCCATCGGCGCGGTGTCGAATCCCGACAACATGAACCAGAAGATCGGCAAGGCCGGCCGCACACGCTGGCTGGGCAAGCGGCCGCACAATCGCGGCGTGGCGATGAATCCGGTGGACCATCCGCTGGGCGGCGGCGAGGGTCGCAGCTCGGGCGGGCGGCATCCGGTCTCGCCCTGGGGTCAGCCGGCCAAGGGCTACAAGACCCGCTCCAACAAGCGCACGGACGGCATGATCATCCGTCGTCGCAACAAGGGCAAGTAAGATGGCGCGTTCCGTCTGGAAGGGTCCGTTCGTCGACGGTTATCTGCTCAACAAGGCAGAAGCGTCGCGCGCCTCGGGTCGCAACGAGATCATCAGGATATGGTCGCGCCGCTCGACCATCCTGCCGCAGTTCGTCGGCCTGACCTTCGGCGTCTACAACGGCCACAAGTTCCTGCCGGTGCAGGTGAACGAGAACATGGTTGGCCACAAGTTCGGCGAATTCTCGCCGACGCGGACATTCACCGGCCACTCCGGCGACAAGAAGGCGAGGCGGACCTGAGATGAGCAAGCACAGTCATCCCCGCATGCTCGGCGATACCGAGGCGCAGGCCATCGTGTCCAATCTTCGCGTCAGCCCGCGCAAGCTCAACCTGGTGGCGGGACTGATCCGCAACCAGCCGGCCGCGCAGGCGGTCGCGACGCTGACGTTTTCCAAGCGCCGCATCGCGCAGCAGGTGAAGAAGGCGCTGGAAAGCGCGATCGCCAATGCCGAGAACAACCATCAGCTCGATGTCGACCGGCTGGTGGTGTCGCGCGCCGAGGTCGGGCGCTCGGTGGTGATGCGTCGCTTTCATGCTCGTGGTCGTGGCCGCTCGTCTCGCATCGAGAAGTGGTTCAGTCACCTGAAGATCGTCGTCGCCGAACGCGCCCAGGAAGCAACCGGGCAGGAGGCCGCATAGATGGGTCACAAGGTCAATCCGATCGGGCTGCGGCTCGGCATCAACCGCACCTGGGACAGCCGCTGGTTCGCCGGCGCCGACTATGCCAAGCTGCTGCACGAGGACCTGAAGCTGCGCGGATATCTGCACAGCAAGCTGCGTGGTGCGGGTGTATCGCGCGTGGTGATTGAGCGGCCGGCCAAGAAGCCGCGCGTGACGATCTACGCGGCGCGGCCTGGCGTGGTGATCGGCAAGAAGGGCCAGGACATCGAGGTCCTGAAGCGGGACCTCGGCAAGATGGCGAATGCCGAAGTCGCGCTGAACATCGTCGAGATTCGCAAGCCGGAGATCGACGCCCAACTTGTGGCGGAGAATATCGCCCAGCAGCTCGAGCGGCGCGTCGCCTTCCGTCGCGCGATGAAGCGCGCGGTGCAGTCGGCGATGCGGCTTGGCGCGCAGGGCATCCGGATCAATTGCGGCGGCCGGCTCGGCGGTGCGGAAATCGCCCGCGTGGAATGGTATCGCGAAGGCCGCGTGCCGCTGCACACGCTGCGCGCCGACATCGATTTCGGCGCGGCGACCGCGAAGACCACCTACGGCACGTGCGGCGTGAAGGTGTGGGTGTTCAAGGGCGAGATCCTGGCGAACGACCCGACGGCGCAGGATCGCCGTGCCGCCGAGCAGGCACCTCAACGATAACATGAAACGGTAATCGAGCGATGCTGCAACCGAAGCGCACGAAATACCGCAAGGCGCACAAGGGCCGTATCCATGGTATGGCCAAGGGCGGCTTCGCGCTGAATTTCGGCACCTATGGGCTGAAGGCGATGGAGCCGGAGCGGCTGACCGCGCGGCAGATCGAGGCGGCACGACGCGCCATCACGCGCGCGATGAAGCGCACCGGGCGCGTGTGGATCCGCATCTTCCCGGACGTGCCGGTGAGCATCAAGCCCGCCGAGGTGCGCATGGGTTCCGGCAAAGGCTCGCCGGAGTTCTGGGTGTGCCGTGTGGCGCCCGGGCGGATCATGTTCGAGATCGACGGCGTGCCGGCCGATCTGGCGCGCGAGGCGCTGACTCTGGGCGCGGCCAAGCTGCCGATCAAGTCCAAGTTCGTCGCGCGGATCGGAGACGCATGATGGCGAACAAGGCAGCCGACGTGCGTGCGAAGACGCCGGACGAATTGTCCGTTCAACTGCTCGATCTGCGCAAGGAGCAGTTCAACCTGCGCTTCCAGCGTGCCACCGGCCAGCAGGAAGGCGTCGGGCGGGTGCGTCAGGTGCGGCGCGAGATCGCGCGGGTGAAGACCATCCTGAGTGAGAAGAACCGGGCGGAGAAGACTCGCTCCGCAGCGAAGTCGTAAGGAGAACGGCGCGACATGCCAAAGCGCGTCCTGAGCGGGCGGGTGACGAGCGACAAGATGGACAAGACCGTCACGGTCCTGGTCGATCGTCGCGTGATGCATCCGCTCTACAAGAAGTTCATCCGCCGCTCGAAGAAATACGCGGCGCATGACGAAGCCAATCTGTGCAAGGTCGGCGACACAGTGCGCATCGAAGAGTGCCGCCCGATCAGCAAGCGCAAGACCTGGCTGGTGATCGAGCGCAACGGACTGCCCGTCGGGGGACTGCCCGTCGGGGGACTGCCCGTTGGGGGCCAGGCGCTTGGCGCGCAGCAGTCCGAGGGAGCAGCGGCATGATCTCTGTCGAGACCAACCTGGAAGTTGCCGACAACTCCGGCGCGCGCCGCGTGCAGTGCATCAAGGTGCTCGGTGGCTCGAAGCGCAAGACCGCCTCGGTCGGCGACATCATCGTGGTGTCGATCAAGGAGGCGATCCCGCGCGGCAAGGTGAAGAAGGGCGACGTCCATCAGGCGGTGATCGTGCGCACGGCGTTTCCCATTCGTCGCGGCGATGGCAGCGCGATCCGCTTCGACCGCAACGCCGCGGTGCTGGTCAACAAGCAGCTCGAACCGATCGGCACACGCATTTTCGGTCCGGTGGTGCGCGAACTGCGTGCACGGAAGTTCACCAAGATCATGTCCCTCGCGCCGGAGGTGCTGTGATGGCCGCGCGCATCCGCAAGGGCGACACGGTCGTGGTGATCTCGGGCGCCAGCAAGGGGCGCCGCGGCGAGGTGCTGCGCATGCTGCCGAAGGCGGACCGTGCGGTGGTGCAGGGCGTGGCGCTCGCCACGCGCCACGTGAAGCCGCGCGGCATGGCGGAGCCAGGCGGCATCCGCGAGCAAGAGGCGGCAATCCATCTGTCCAACCTGATGCTGATCGACCCGCGAAGCGAGAAGCCGACCAAGGTCGGGTTCCGCATCCTGGACGGTGGGCGGAAGGTGCGCGTCGCGAAGGCGACGGGCGAAGTGATCGAGAGCTGAGGGCCTGGCGATGAGCGGATCGAAGAACCAACCCAAGGGCGCGCCGAAGGGTGCTCCGAAGGGCGGCAGCCGGGGCGCCGGGCCGCCGCTGAAGAGCAACAGGGCCGAGGCGAAGGCGGAGCGGGCGAAGGCGGCCGAAGCGGCTGCCGGCACCGAGGCCCCCGCTGCGTCGCCCGAGGAAATGCCGCGGCTGCAGAAGCGCTACCTCGAAGAGGTGCGCAGCAAGATGCAGCAGGAGTTCGGTTATACGAACCCCATGCAGGTGCCGAAGCTGGAGAAGATCGTCATCAACATGGGCGTCGGCGAGGCGACCACGGATCAGAAGAAGCTCGATGCAGCGGTTGCGGAACTCACCGCGATTGCCGGGCAGAGGCCGGTGAAGACGCTGGCGAAGAAGGCGATCGCGGGTTTCAAGATCCGCAAGGGATTGCCGATCGGCTGCAAGGTGACGCTGCGCAAGGCGCGGATGTACGAGTTCATGGACCGGCTGATCACCGTCGCTCTGCCGCGCGTGCGTGACTTCCGCGGCATCACCGGCAAGGGCTTCGACGGGCGCGGCAACTTCGCGATGGGCATGAAGGAACAGATCGTATTCCCGGAGATCAACTACGACCGGGTCGAATCGGTGCGCGGCATGGATATCCAGTTCGTCACCACGGCGAAGACGGACGCGGAAGCGAAGGCTTTGCTGAAGGCGTTCGAACTGCCGTTCGCCAACTGAGGATCATTGGAAAACCTTCAGCCCCGGACTTGATCCGGGGTCGACGGGTTCCGGAGGAACAAGACAGGATGGCCAAGACCTCTCAGGTCAACCGGAATGCCAGGCGCGAATACCTGGCGAAGCGTGACAAGTCCAAGCGTGCCGCGCTGAAGGCGGTGCTGATGGACCGTACGCTGCCGGTCGAAGACCGCTTCAACGCCTCGTTGAAGCTCGCGCATTTGCCGCGCAACGGAGCGGCGGTGCGCGTGCGTCTGCGTTGCGCGCTCACCGGCCGCTCGCGTGGCAATTACCGCAAGTTCAAGCTGTGCCGCATCAAGCTGCGCTCCCTCGCCAACGAGGGGCAGATTCCCGGCATGGTCAAGGCGAGCTGGTAGGGAAGGGAACGGACAGATGGCAGCTTCCGATCCCCTGGGCGATATGCTGACACGCATCCGCAATGCGCAGCGCGCGCGCCATTCGATGTGCATCGCACCGGCCTCGAAATTGCGGGCGAACGTGCTGGATGTGCTGAAGCGCGAGGGCTTCATCCGTGGCTTCGCGGCGGAAGAGCTGCGGCCCGGTGTGGCGCAGCTTCGCATCGAGCTGAAGTACAATGAGGGCGAGCCGGTAATCAAGGAGATCACCCGCATCTCCAAGCCGGGACGGCGGGTCTATTCGAAGATCAAGGAGCTGCAGCGGGTCTATGCGGGACTCGGCATCTCCATCCTGTCCACGCCGCGCGGCGTGATGAGCGATGCCGAGGCGCGCGCTGCCAATGTCGGCGGCGAAGTCCTCTGCCGCGTGTTCTGACGGAGAAGTGGGATGTCGCGCGTCGGCAAATATCCGGTCGAGATTCCGCAAGGCGTGCAGGTGGCGATCGCCGGTCGCCTGCTCACCGCCAAGGGGCAGCTCGGCGAGCTCAAGCTCGAGCTCACCGATCATGTCGAGGCTGCGGTCGAAGGCAGCAAGGTCACGGTGAAACCGCGCGGCGAGGAGCGGCAGGGGCGCATCATGTGGGGCACCACACGCGCGCTGATCGCCAACATGGTGAAGGGTGTGTCCAGCGGCTACGCGAAGTCGATGGAGATCACCGGCACCGGTTTCCGCGCCGCGGTGCAGGGCAAGAACCTGGAGCTGAGCCTGGGCTTCTCGCACCCAGTGGTCTATCCGGTGCCGGAGGGCATCAAGATCACCTGTGATCGGCCGACTTCGGTCAAGGTCGAGGGTGTCGACAAGCGGCTGGTCGGCCAGGTGGCGGCGGAGATCCGCGCGTTCCGTCCACCCGAGCCCTACAAGGGCAAGGGCGTGCGCTACACGACCGAGCAGGTCCGCCGCAAGGAAGGCAAGAAGAAGTGAGCGGCAGCGGAACGCGAGCGAGAATCATCCGATGAGCACCTTGCAGGACCTGCGGGAGCGGCGGCGCGATCGCCTGCGCTTCCAGTTGCGCCAGAAGTCGGTCGGGCGGGCGCGGCTTTCCGTGTTCCGTTCCGGCAAGCACATCTATGCGCAGGTGATCGACGATACCCAGGGCCGCACGCTGGCCGCCGCGTCGTCGCTCGACAAGACGCTGCGCGAGGGCCTGCGCACCGGCGCCGACAAGGCGGCGGCTGCCGCGGTGGGCAAGCTGGTGGCGGAACGCGCGATCGCCGCGGGTGTGAAGGAAGTGGTGTTCGACCGCGGCGCCTATATCTATCACGGCCGCGTCAAGGCGCTGGCCGACGCCGCCCGTGAGGGCGGGCTGGCATTTTGACGCCCCGTCGTCATGACGTGGGGTCCTGCGTCTGGCGACCGACTACCGCCAGCGGACATCGAGGAATGAACTGAATGGCACGTGAAGCGAGAGAAGGCGGTCGGGGCGGTCGGGATCGCGACCGGGATCGCGACTCCGATGACGGCATCATCGACAAGCTGGTGACGATCAACCGCGTGGCGAAGGTGGTGAAGGGCGGACGTCGCTTCGCCTTCGCCGCGCTGGTGGTGGTCGGCGATCAGAAGGGGCGTGTCGGCTACGGCGCGGGCAAGGCACGCGAAGTGCCCGAGGCGATCCGCAAGGCGACCGAACGTGCCAAGCGCGCCATGATCCGCGTGCCGATGAAGGAAGGCCGCACGCTGCATCACGACATCCAAGGCCGCTATGGCGCCGGCAAGGTGGTGCTGCGGACCGCGGTGGCCGGCACCGGCATCATCGCCGGCGGCCCGCTGCGCGCCGTGTTCGAGACGCTTGGGATGGGCGACGTGGTGGCGAAGTCGCTGGGCAGCCGCAACCCGCACAACATGGTGAAGGCGACCTTCGCCGCGTTGCAGCGCTGTGCATCGCCGCGTGCGGTCGCGGCGCGGCGTGGCAAGAAGGTGTCCGAGCTGTTCGCGCGTCGCGAGGCCGCGCCGCCCCCGGATCAGGGTCCGGGGCAGGCGCAGGAGGAGACCGCCAGTGCCTAAGGTGCGCGTGACGCAGACCAGCTCTCCCGCCGGCCGCAAGCCCGGCCAGAAGGAGACGATGATCGGGCTTGGACTGAACAAGATGCGGCGCACGCGGGAGCTGGAGGATACGCCCTCGGTGCGCGGCATGATCCGCAAGGTGGCCCACCTGGTGACGGTGGAGGAGCTTTCCTGAGATGAAGCTGAACGAACTGCGCGATAATCCTGGCGCACGCCCGAAGTCCAAGCGACTCGGGCGCGGGATCGGCTCGGGCAAGGGCAAGACCTCCGGCAAGGGCGTGAAGGGCCAGAAGGCGCGCGCCGGCGTGTCGCTGAATGGTTTCGAGGGCGGCCAGATGCCGATCTACCGGCGCCTGCCGAAGCGCGGCTTCTTCAACCTGTTCCGCAAGGAATACGCGCCGGTGAACCTCGGCACGCTGGAGGCGGCGATTTCCGCCGGCAAGCTGGATGCCGGGCAGCCGATCAGCGAGGACACGCTGCGCGCGGCCGGCCTCGTACGCGGCAAGCTCGCCGGCGTGCGGCTGCTGGCCAACGGCGAGATCAGCCGGGCGATCACCATCACCGTGTCCGGCGCGTCCGCGGCGGCGATCGAGGCGGTGCAGAAGGCGGGTGGATCGGTCACCACAACCGTGGCGAAGGCCGAGCCAACAGCCGAAGCCTAATCGTCATGGTCGGGCTTGACCCGGCCATCTGCCCCCGTGCCGCCAGTGCGTAGATGGCTGGGTCAAGCCCGGCCATGACGTGAGGAAGCCATGATGAGGAATGCAACTTGCGCCGCTATCACCTCGGGCCGAAAATAAGGCGCGACTGACGAGGGACGAATCATGGCTTCTGCTGCCGAACAGCTCGCGGCAAATCTGAATCTCGGCGTTCTCTCGAAGGCGACCGAGCTCAAGAAGCGCATTTGGTTCACCCTCGGCGCGCTGATCATTTACCGCATCGGCACCTATATCCCGGTCCCCGGCGTCGACGCCTCGGTGATGACCGAGATGCTGCAGCAGCACGGTGGCGGCATCCTCGGCATGTTCGACATGTTCACCGGCGGCGCGCTGCGGCGCATGACGGTGTTCGCGCTGAACATCATGCCCTACATCAGCGCCAGCATCATCATTCAGCTGATGACCGCGGCCGTCCCCACGCTCGAAGCGCTGAAGAAGGAGGGCGAGGCGGGGCGCAAGAAGCTCAACCAGTACACGCGCTACCTCACCGTGTTCATCGCCATGTTCCAGTCGTACGGCATCGCCATGGGCCTCGAAAGCATGCGTGGCAGCTTCGGCGCGGCGGTGATCGACCCCGGCTGGTTCTTCCGCTTCTCCTGCGTGATCACGCTGGTCGGCGGCACGATGTTCCTGATGTGGATCGGCGAGCAGATCACTGCCCGCGGCGTCGGCAACGGCACATCCCTGATCATCATGGCCGGCATCGTCGCCAACCTGCCCTCCGCGCTCACCTCGCTGCTCGATCTCGGCCGCACCGGTGCGCTGTCGCCGTTCTTCATCGTCGGCTTTATGGTGCTGGCCGTTCTGGTGATCGCCTTCATCGTGTTCATCGAGCGCGCACAGCGACGCATCGTGGTGCAATACCCGAAGCGTCAGGTCGGCACGCGGATGTTCGGCGGCGATTCGACGCACATGCCGCTGAAGATCAACACCTCGGGCGTGATTCCGCCGATCTTCGCCAGCTCCATCCTGCTGATCCCTGCCACGATCGCCGGATTCTCGGCGGGCGCGGGACCTGGCTGGCTGCAATGGATCTCCAGCGAACTGTCGCACGGCACGCCACTCTACATGCTGATCTACGCGGCGATGATCATCTTCTTCTCGTACTTCTACACCGCCGTCGTGTTCAACCCGCAGGAGACGGCTGACAACCTGAAGAAGTACGGCGGCTTCATTCCGGGCATCCGCCCCGGCAGCGCCACCGCGGACTACTTCGACCACGTGCTGACCCGGCTGACCACGGTGGGCGGGCTCTACCTTGTCGCGGTCTGCCTGTTGCCGGAAATCCTGATCAGCGACTATGGCCTGCCGTTCTACTTCGGTGGCACCTCGATCCTGATCGTCGTCTCGGTCACCATGGACACGGTCACCCAGATCCAGTCGCATCTGCTGGCGCACCAGTACGAGGGCCTGATCCGCAAGGCTCGCGTCCGAGGGCGGCGGTGAACCTGATCCTGTTGGGCCCACCCGGGGCAGGGAAGGGTACCCAGGCCAAACGCCTGCAGGAGCGCTACGGCATCGCCCAGATTTCCACCGGCGACATGCTGCGGGCAGAGGTGGCGGCCGGCACGCCGATCGGTCGCGAGGCCAAGGCGGTGATGGAGTCGGGAAAACTCGTCTCCGACGACATCATCATCCGCATGCTTGGCAGCCGGGTGGACGAGCCCGACGCGGCCAAGGGGTTCATCCTGGACGGCTTCCCGCGCACCGTGCCGCAGGCCGAGGCGCTTGACCGCCTGCTGGCCGAGAAGGGCATGAAGCTGGACTCGGTGATCGAGCTGAAGGTGAACGACGCCGCTCTGGTGGACCGCATTGCCGGGCGCTTCACCTGCGCGAACTGCGGCGCCGGCTACCATGACACGTTCAAGCCAACCCAGGTGCCGGACAAGTGCGATGTCTGCGGATCGGGCGAATTCGTCCGCCGGGCCGACGACAATCGCGGGACGGTGGCGGCGCGGCTTGACGCCTACCACCGCCAGACCGCGCCGATCCTGCCCCACTACGCCGCCCAGGGGATACTGCGCACGGTCGATGGCATGGCGGACATCGATGCGGTGGCACGGCAGATCGACCGTGTGGTGGGCGACACCACGCGATAACCTTTAGTCGTCATCCCCGCGAAAGCGGGGACCCAGTGAAACCGGCATCACGATTGCCGCTCTGGGTCCCCGCTTTCGCGGGGATGACGACAATGGATCGGGATGACGACAATGGGTCATCGTCTTCGTCGGCCCGCATGAGCCATCGAACCCGTTTCGTGTGGCTCACACGAAGTTGATCGAACCGCGTTGACTCCCCCACCGCCCGGACTATATTCCGCCGCTCCGGTGCAATCCCATACGGGATGCGCCCCAGCGGACATTCCCGCTTTTCGAAGCAAACAGCCCCTATGGCCGGGGCGGCAGGAGCGAGCGGCGTGGCACGTATTGCCGGCGTGAACATCCCGACCAACAAGCGCGTGACCATCGGACTGCGCTACATTTACGGAATAGGGCCCTCCAAGGCCGCCGAGATCTGCGGCAGGCTCACCATTCCCGACGAGCGCCGGGTCAACCAGCTCTCGGACGACGAGGTGCTGCGCATCCGCGAGCTGATAGATCGCGAATACCGCGTCGAGGGCGACCTCCGGCGCGAGGTCGCGATGAACATCAAGCGGCTGATGGATCTCGGCTGCTATCGCGGGCTGCGGCATCGGCGCGGCCTGCCGGTGCGCGGCCAGCGCACCCACACCAATGCGCGCACGCGCAAGGGCAAGGCGGTGGCGATCGCCGGCAAGAAGAAGGTCACCAAGTAGGCCCTCCGCGGCCTTCGCTGCCCAGCCAGAACGAGAATTCGCCGCTGCCCGATGGGGGCGGCGCAAATTGGAACAGGACCCAGAATCATGGCGAAGCCCGCCACCAGTGCGCGCCCCCGCAGAAAGGAGCGCAAGAACATCACGTCCGGCGTTGCCCATGTCGCCGCGACGTTCAACAACACGGTGATCACCATCACCGACGCACAGGGCAATGCCATCGCCTGGTCGTCCTCCGGCAGCCAGGGCTTCAAGGGCAGCCGCAAGTCGACGCCCTACGCCGCCCAGGTCGCCGCCGAGGATGCCGGCAAGAAGGCGCGCGAGCACGGCATGGAGATGCTGGAGATCGAGGTGAGCGGGCCGGGCTCGGGCCGCGAGAGCGCGTTGCGCGCGTTGCAGGCGGTGGGGTTCTCGATCTCCGCCATCCGCGACACGACGCCAATCCCGCACAACGGCTGCCGGCCACGCAAGCGCCGGCGCGTCTGAAGCGGAACCCGCACTGGCGGGAGGAAACGTGCCGATCTCTGTGGGTCGTTGAGGGACCTCGGCTCAGCCGTGGTCCGAAAGGTTGGATAAATGAGGCAAAGTGCAGTCATCCAGCGCAACTGGCAGTCCCTGATCAAGCCGGAGAAGCTGGAAGTCGAGCCGGGCGCCGACCCGTCGCGGGTCGCCACCATAGTGGCGGAGCCGCTGGAGCGCGGCTTCGGCATGACCTTGGGCAATGCGATCCGTCGCATCCTGCTGTCGTCCTTGCAGGGTGCCGCGGTGACCGCGGTGCAGATCGATGGCGTGCTGCATGAGTTCAGCAGCATTCCCGGGGTGCGCGAGGACGTCACCGACATCGTGCTGAACATCAAGCAGCTTGCGCTGCGCATGCATGGCGAGGGTCCGAAGCGCATGATGCTGACGGCGACCGGCCCGGGCGAGGTGCGCGCCGGGCAGATCCAGGCCGGGCACGACATCGACATCATGAACCCCGAGCTGGTGATCTGCACGCTGGACGACGGCGTGAAGCTCGGCATGGAGTTCACGGTGAACCTGGGCAAGGGCTACCAGCCTTCGTCGGTGAACCGGCCGGAGGACGCGCCGATCGGGCTGATCCCGGTCGATTCGATCTACTCGCCGGTGCGCCGCGTGTCGTATCGGGTAGAGCCCACCCGCGTCGGCCAGGTCACCGACTACGACAAGCTGCTGCTGACGGTGGAGACCAACGGCGCGGTGACGCCCGAGGATTCGGTGGCGCTGGCGGCGCGCATCCTGCAGGACCAGTTGCAGCTCTTCATCAACTTCGAGGAGCCGCAGTTGATCCGTGCCGAGGAGCCGGAAGACAACCTGCCGTTCAACCGCAACCTGCTGCGCAAGGTGGACGAGCTGGAGCTTTCGGTACGGTCGGCGAACTGCCTGAAGAACGACAACATCGTCTATATCGGCGACCTGGTGCAGAAGTCCGAGCAGGAGATGCTGCGCACGCCGAACTTCGGCCGCAAGTCGCTGAACGAGATCAAGGAGGTGCTGACCTCCATGGGTCTCTCGCTCGGCATGAGCGTGGTGGGCTGGCCGCCGGAGAATATCGAGGACCTGGCCAAGCGGCTGGAAGAGCCGTTCTGAAGGGGTAACGGGAAATGCGTCACGGGGTAGCCGGCCGGAAGCTCGGCGTCACGTCCAGTCATCGCCAGGCCATGTTCCGCAACATGGCCGTGGCGCTGATCAAGCACGAGCAGATCACCACGACGCTGCCGAAGGCCAAGGAGCTGCGCCCAGTGGCCGAGAAGCTGATCACGCTGGGCAAGCGCGGCGGGCTGCATGCGCGCCGCCTGGCGTATGCGCAGCTCCGCGACGACGTGATCGTGTCGAAACTGTTCGGCGCGCTGGCCGAACGCTATCGCGCGCGGGCCGGCGGCTATTGCCGCGTGCTGCGGGCAGGCGTGCGCTATGGCGATGCCGCGTCCATGGCGCTGATCGAGCTGGTGGACCGCGACGTGGCCGCGAAGGGCCAGGACAGCGGGCCCGTGCAGCAGCAGGAAGAGGAAGCGACCGCCGAATAACTGGCGTCGACGTCCCGTTGTCCCGTAGGGCGGAAAAGCGCAGCGCATTCCGCCGCTCCGCGAAGTCGAGGCGGCGGAATGCGCTGCGTTTTTCCGCCCTACTTGTGGCTACTTGTGGCGGCGCCCGCGGCAACGTATCCCTGACGTGACCCGCTACCATATTAGCGCTGCGCTGATGTCAACGATCACCGCCAACCTTGCCTCGCTGCTGGCTACTGTGCTCCGGCCCGGCGACTTCTTCACCGCCGGCACGGCCGAGCTGCTGGCCCCGTCGCTGCAGGTGGACGGCGTCGGGCCGGTGGCCC
>JBGPND010000124.1:0-15230 GCA_041487355.1 Acetobacteraceae bacterium
CGCGCGACCTGAAGGGCCTGGCGGATGCCATCGGCAAGCAGATCGGTAGTGGCGTGGTGGCGCTTGTATCCACGGCGGAGGGCAAGGCGAGCATCGTGGTCGGGGTGTCGCCTGATCTGACCAAGCGGTTCGATGCGGTGGAGCTGGTGCGGGCTGCGTCGGCGGCGGTGGGTGGCAAGGGCGGCGGCGGCCGGCCCGACATGGCACAGGCCGGCGGGCCGGATGGCGCGCGGGCGGATGCGGCGCTGGCGGCGGTACGGGGCGCGCTGGCGGCGTAGCGGGGCAGGGCGGCGAGGGCGTGCTCACCCGCAGCTCGGAGCCGGGGCGGGCATTCCCGTTCCGCAAGCGGTGCTAATTACCCGGATTCTGCCCCCCATCTCCGCTTGGCATGGGGTTCTATCGCCACGGTCGCGATTTCTGTAGCGTTCCCGCACTGGACCAGCGGGCCGGATGGCGGGCGGGCGGATGCTGCGCCGGCAGCGGTACGGGGGCGTTGGTGGCGTTGTGGGGGCAGGGTGGCGAGGGCTCGCCCACGTTGCGTGGGGTTTTCCCTCCACGGTGGCGGCATCTGTTGCGTCTCCCGGGCGGCTGCGGTGTTTGCTGTCGCGCGGGATTGAGTATTGCCGCCGCGATATACCGGGCTGCGGCTGCGTGAGCGGCCGAGGCCGCTCGCATCTGCGCTGGCGGTTGGGTGCCCGCATTGGGAGTCGGGGGGGGCGGCCGGTTGCGCCTCACGTTCACCGTCGCTCCTGGGCGTTCATGTTGTGTTCTGTATAGCGCGGGGCTGCCGGACGAGGCAAGCCGCGATCGTGACGGGAGATTCGGCGGATCGTTTCATTGCTGGAGATCGATACGGTAACGGTGCGGACCGTTTCCGCTTGCATTGGCGACCAAAGCTGTCCCCCATACCCCCTGTCGGTCGGCACGCGGAACCTTAGCGGCACAAAAATTGGCTCCGGCGGAGCAGACATAGCCCGAGGAGCGATGCTGACTATAGGCGTGTCGCGCGCCGACAAGACAAGGAAATGGACACCAATGGAACTCGTTCTAACACAAGCCGATCTCGACGCGGTGCCGGCTACGCAAACAGCTATTCCTCTACCTGGGTGGATCCGGGGGGAAGACTCAGCGTCACGGGTCATCTGTTGGCGTGCCGATAGAGGTTGATTCAGATCAAGGCGGGGGACTGGAAGGTTTTCTATAGTTGCGGCTCGCCGACTGGTACAGGGGAGCGGATGACATGCAGGCCGCCAGCCAGTGCCACTATAATGTGCTTGGTCCATTACTGAACAACGATAGGTTGATCCGTCTTGTGCGTGCGACGGGGCAGTCCCGGATGGGCCAGCTCCTGAGCGCCTTACGGCCGTGACGGAACTCCGCCTCTTCCTGTGCGGCGACGTGATGCTCGGTCGGGGCATCGACCAGATCCTGCCGCATCCGAGCCAGCCGCGTCTCTATGAGACGCACGTCGATTCCGCCATGACCTATCTGCGTCTGGCCGAGGAGGCAAACGACCGCCGCATTCCGCGGCAGGTCGCGCCACCCTATGTCTGGGGCGACGCGCTCGCAGTGCTGCACGCCGTGCGGCCGGCCGCGAGGATCATCAATCTCGAGACCGCCATCACCACGAGTAGCCAGCATTGGCCGAAGGGCATCAACTACCGGATGCACCCGGGCAATATCGGCTGTCTGACTACGGCACAGATCGATTGCTGCGTCCTGGCGAACAACCACGCGCTCGATTGGGGACATACCGGCCTGCTCGAGACCCTTGCTACGCTGCGGCGTGCCGGCATTCGTACGGCGGGGGCAGGCCACCATGCCGTCGAGGCTGCCGCGCCCGCGGTGTTGCCGCTCGCCGGTGGCGCACGCGTGCTGGTCTACGGCTTCGCCTCGACCACGAGCGGCGTTCCGCGCGACTGGGGCGCCGGCCCCGACCGGGCCGGTGTGAACCTGCTGCCCGATTTGTCGGTCGAAACCGCGGTGGACCTTGGCGAAGCCGCGCGAGCTGCGCGGCAGCCGCGCGATCTGCTGATCGCCTCGGTGCACTGGGGCGGCAACTGGGGTTATGACGTTCCGCATGCACAACGGGCCTTTACCCATGCGCTTGTGGATGGCGGGTTCGACATCGTGCATGGTCATTCATCGCACCATGCGAAGGGTATCGAAGTTTACCGTCAGAAGCTGGTTCTGTACGGCTGCGGCGATTTCATCAACGATTACGAAGGGATCTCGGGTTACGAGGAATTCCGCGGCGATCTGGCCGTGATGTATCTGCCGCAACTCGACGGAACCAGCGGTCGCCTGCTGTCGCTTGAGATGGTGCCGATGCATATCCGGCACTTCAGCCTCAACCGTCCATCGACCGAGGATGCGGCTTGGCTGTATCAGGCGCTTGCACGGGAAAGCGCCAAATTGGGCACAAAGGTCGTCATGCGCGCGGATGGCAGCTTTGCCATCGGGAACATCGGGCCATGAGCATGCGCCTAATCAGCTCAGCCTTCGCACCTCAGGGCCGCATACCAGTCCGCTACACCTGCGACGGCGCGGACGTCTCACCGCCGCTCGCCTGGACCGATCCGCCTCTCGGGATCCGCAGTTTCGCGCTGGTCTGCTCCGACCCGGACGCACCAGGAGGGGTGTGGCATCACTGGGCGATCTATGACATTTCACCAACAACCCGTGCGCTGGCCGAAGACTGGCCGCCCGCATGCAAGTTCCCGCTGCAGGCAATCAATGATTTCCACCGCGCTGGATATGGCGGGCCGTGCCCACCCCGTGGCGATGTCCCGCATCACTACCACTTCCGGCTCTATGCGCTGAACCTCTCCGAACTCGGCCTCGGACTACGTCCGCATTGTCGTGACGTCGATGCCGCCGCCCGGTCCCATGCGATTGCTACGGCCGAACTGGTCGGCCTCTATAAGCGGACTTGAGCCGTGGCTGTGTCACGGACCGCATTCGCCTGACTGATATTCGCTACGCTGCTAACGGCTTGACCGCACGCACGACCGTCGGCCGAGGGATCTCTTCGGCGGACAGCGTCTCGCGTGCCAGCAATGCCGCGGCACCAAGGTCGAGCGCCTCCCGGTTGGCGCGAAGGATATCGATCGCCCGAGTGAGTGCTTCATCCAGGTAAGTGCGCACCGCTTGGTCGATCTCCCGCGCAGTGATTTCGCTGAACCCGCGCGCCCGCCGAGACACGCCCGGTTGCTGCAGAAACTGGCCCTGCTCAGTGTCCACGCCACCGGCCCCGCTCGTTCGTCCATGCCGAAGCGGAGTACTATGCCGCGCGCGATGTCCGTCGCCTTTGCGAGATCATCGGCCGCACCGGTGAAGACATCGCCGCCCAACAGTATCTCGGCAGCGCGGCCGCCACGCAGTACCGTCATCTTGTCTTCCAGCTCGTGCTTGCCCATAAGGAAACGGTCTTCTGTCGTGTGCTGCAGCGTATAGCCGAGGCCGGCAATCCCTCGCGGGATGGTGGAGACCTTCTGCACCGGGTCAGTGCCAGGGCTGGCCAGCGCCACGAGCGCATGGCCCATCTCGTGATAGGCGACCACCCGTCGCTCCTTTGGAATCAGGATGCGGGATCGTTTTTCCAAGCCGCCAACAATCCGCTCCACTGCGCTCGAGAAGTCTTCCATGCCGACAGCGTCGGCGCCGCGCCTTGTGGCGAGCACTGCGGCCTCGTTCGCCAGGTCGGCGCCGGTAAATCCAGGGGTAAGCGCTGCAATGTCCTTTAGCTTCACGTCGTGGTGGACTGTCAACTTCTTCAGATGGACGCGCAGGATATCCACCCGGCCCTTCTTGCCCGATCGGTCCACCAGCACCTGGCGGTCGAAGCGCCCCGCCCGCAACAAGGCCGGATCGAGAATCTCCGGCCGATTGGTGGCGGCGAGGATGACAATCGCGACCGATCGGTCGAACCCATCCATCTCAGCCAGCAATTGGTTGAGCGTCTGCTCTTTCTCGTCCTGGCCAGCGATCGGGCTGATGCCGCGGGCGCGGCCGAGTGCGTCCAGTTCGTCGATAAGAATGATGCAGGGTGCGGAGCGGCGCGCCTGCTCGAACAGGTGACGCACGCGGGCGGCACCGACGCCGACAAACAGCTCGACGAACTCGGCGCCGTTGGTCGAGTAGAACGGCTCTCCCGCCTGGCCCGCGACCGCCCGCGCCAAGAGCGTCTTGCCGGTGTTCGGCGGACCGACCAGCAGGATGCCGCGCGGAATGTGCGCGCCAAGCCGCGTGAACTCCTGTGGGCGTTTCAGGAAATCCACGATCTTACGCAGCTCCTCTTTGGCCTCGTCGACGCCAGTGACATCGTCAAAGGTCACGTTCACGTCAGTCTCGGCAATCAGCTTTGCCCTGCTACGGCCAGCGGAGAGCAGGCCGCCTCCCAGACCCCCGCCCATCATCCCACGGGAGGTGAGCAGCCAGACGCCCACAAAGATGAGCGGAGGCACGATCCAGGACAGCAGCGAGCCGATTGCACTGCCAGAAGGCACGCCTGTGAAGGCGACGCCGTGCCGGGCAAGTTCGCCGGCCAGATCGGAGGTCACGCGGTTGGTCCGGAATGCCGCGCCGCCGCCCGGCAGCTTCTCGGACAGCTCACCCGTGATCACGTCTCCAGAGACGGTGACCCTCGTCACCTTGCCTGCGTCCAGATATTTCTGGAAGTCACTGTAAGGAATGACTGAGGTGGTCCCTGGAATTCGGACAGGTGGTTAAGCTTGGTTCGCCCTGCGGTCCGACCGCTTTGATCCACGTCAAGCATTGGCCCCAACTGCTATGGAACGTATGTGGTCAGTTCAAAGGCACCAGGCCTCCTAACGAAACGCCTGTTTGGGGCTGTGATTGCCGGCGACCGCGCTGCTTGTTTGATATGACTTTGCTCGAATGAGCGCATGATCGAGCTGACCGTTTTCGATTCCGGAGTAACCGGAGCCATCGTTCCGCATGTTAGTCGGCCGTGCCGCAAACTCGTTCAACTACCATGAGGTTCGTAGCTGATGATCGCGAAATGTGCTTAGCGCGCCTAGTGCAGATCCTCAGCCGTCGGCGCCTCGCGATCGAGGATGTCCGGCGCGACATCGGTCTCAAGTGACTCTTCTCGAACCGCTCCGGCCAGCTCACGCGCCGGTTCGAAGGCGGGCTCGGCGAATGCGTCTACGCGGGATACGGGCTGACCTTCGCGCGTTGGCGGCGCGAAGACACCCAGGACGTCACGCTTATTGACGACGACAAGCTGTTCACCGCCGAGTGTCACGTCTATGCCGTTATCGTGCATCAGCGCGACCTCGTCACCCGGAGCAGCGGAGGGCGGAATCAACGTGCCGCACGGCGTTCGTCGGCCTGGGCCGACTGCGACGACCCTGCCGCGATCGAGAGGCTTCCGGACAGTATCGGGGATCATGACTCCCCCTGTTGTGATCTGCCCGGCCAGGCGCAACCGCACCAGGATGTTGTCTCGCAGTGGGTGGAATCTGGAGTCTGCCGAATGTGAACGTGCGTCGCTCATGACTTCCTGGGGGCTCGGGTTTTGATCGCTCAGGCATCACAGAGCTCTGGCCGCTGCCTTATGCGACAGACCCAGAACGGCGAGTCTGGCTGGTTCATACGTGCGGTGGATCACCGCGATTGTGCCCACCAAAGGGTTCGCGCACAGTTCGTCCTGACAAGGGCCACGCGCATTGATCTAGGTCAACACCGATGCAGATCAGTCGGCGCCGTAGCAGACTGCTGGGACGCACCCTTAGTCACGGTGGAGGGGGCAAGCTAGCGTGGCTCCCAGGTGAATCGGCGACGGGCAAAGACACCAGACGCTGCCTGCATTGTAAGCCAGCATGACAAAGGGGCTCACATGCCGTTTCCGTTACTGTTCTTCGATCTCGGGTAGAGTCGATCTAGGTCAACGAAGGTCAATTCTTTTCATGGCATCAGGCTCTGTCGCGCGGAGGAACCCATGTTTAAATACATCCTCGTCCTCGCTACCGGCGCCGAAACTGATGCGCCGGTCTTCGCCACGGCGCTAACGGTCGCGCGCCTGGCGGCTGCCCATGTCGAATTCCTTCACCTGCGCGTTGATGTGCAACAGACTTTGATGGCCATGGCGACCGCCGACATGGGCGGCGGCGCCGGCTATGGCCAAATCTTCGAATCACTGGAGCACGACGTGGCCAACCGGCAGAAGAAGGCCGAGTTGGCTTTCCGCGAGTTCTGCGAGCGGGAGCGGCTCCCTATATCCAGCGAGCCTTCCACCAACTTGCCCTCGGCAGAATGGAGGATAGAGACCGGTGGCGAGCCGGCGTGGCTCGCCGAGCATGGCCGGGCGGCTGACCTCCTGGTGGTTGGACGCGCCCGCGAGGGCGAGGCGGTCGCCGTGGATGTTCTCGAGGCATCTCTCATGGCGACCGGCCGTCCGGTGCTGATCGCGCCGGCGAAAGTGCCGAGTCGCCTCTCAGGAACCGTCGCCATCGCCTGGAAGAACAGACCGGAGGCCGCCCGGGCTGTCGCGGCCGCACGGCCGTTCGTGGAGATGGCGAACCGGGTGATCATTCTCTCGGTCGACGAGGCCGCGGTGACCGATGAGCAATCCTCCGAAAGGCTCCGATACGCGCTTTCCTGGCATAACCCCAACACGAGCGTTCAACGCCTGAAGCCGGAGAGTCGTCCCCCTGTCGAGACTCTTCTGGCCGCTGCCGGTGCGGTGGAAGCGGATGTGCTGGTGATGGGCGGTTACGGCCATAGCCGCATGCGCGAGGTGATCTTCGGCGGATTCACGCGTCGCGTCCTGACTGGTGCCGATCTGCCGGTCCTCATGGCACATTGATCCCACGAAGCGTGAGCCCTGTAGAGGCGTTGCTGCGGCCTCGGCGGTGAAGGGCCCATCGCTGTGACAGATAAGGCATCCTTCCTCGGCAGCCGCGCCAAAGACACGAGTCGTCCTGATGCACGGGGCCTGACTGTACTCCGGTGGTCGCTGGCCGCTCTGCTCTTCCGCCTCGCCCAAATTTAGACCCGAAGCGGCCGTTCCGACATGCCGGACTCGCCTGTGATGACAATGGTTCCGCCGCCGCTGGCACACTTCTTTTGAGCGCCGGCCAGCGCTTGGTCTTCCACTACCGGAAGGCGGCTTCATCGCGCTACATGGCACGGCCCGTCGGACGGGTGAAGCCCAGCCGCTTCGGCAACCCACCATACCTCAGAGCCGCAATACCGCTGGCCGCCTTGTTTCGGAATGAGAATTGCAACTGCGTTCGTCAAAGCTCAATAGTGCGCGGCCGAATGTTCATGCTGGCTATTTCGCCATGCGGAACTTGAAACCCGTTTTCGAGCGGAAAGAAGCTCCGCCTTCTCGTAGTCAGCACGCATTGACCACACGCTGACGTCCTTAAGTTCTGCGAACCTTAGCCTGGCCAATTCGATCGCACGACCTTGGCTGGTCGCACGAACTTCGACAGCCCCTTGGCATGCATCGACCGGATGGCCGGTGCTGTCCGTGAGTGTTTTGAAGAAGCTCACACGGTAGATACGTTCCATCGGTTCTCTCCCGCTGAAGACAACCGTATGCAGTCGGTCGGAAGCAGGCTTTGACCTAGATCAATCAGCAAGGTCACACGTTCTTGCGCGGATAGGACAACACGGCGGCGATGTGGTCCTATCTTCGGCCTTTAACCAATGACTTAGGAGGCGGAGACCACGGCAAAGTATTCGGGCTTTGCATGACTTATCGCTCATTCGTCTGTCGCCAAATACATGGAGCGAAGACAGCGCGCTCCGTCGCAGGGGTGGAAGATCTTACTGCGCAATCATGCGGCGCAGGTCGCGGCAGTCGATCTGCTCGTAGTGCCGACGATCCGATTCAAGGAGCTATATGCCCTCCTCATCCCGCGTCTGGAAAGGCGTATGCGCTGCTGGTCAGTGTCACACCGAACCCGACCGCTGAGCGGGTCGCGCAGCAGATCACCGAGGCATTCCCGTGGGATCAGGCGCCGCACTACCTGATCCGCGACGGCTAAGGCGTCTATGGCCACACCGTCAAACGGCGGCTCCGTGCCATGGGTATTCGCGCCTGATCGGTTGCGCCGCGCTCGTCCTGACAGAATGGTCATGTGGAGCGGCTGATCGCTCCGTCCGCCGCGAGTGCTTGGACCACCTCGTGGTACTGGGGAGGCGTATCTCCGCCGCATTCTGGTTGGCTGTGCCGAGTACTACAGCTCGGCGCGCACAAGTCTTGGGCCCGGCAAAGATACGCCGCTCGGACTGACTGCGTTGTCATCCGGACAGATTTGCACGGTGCCGATCTTGGGCGGCCTGCACCACCATTACATCCGGACGGCGTAATCGGTAGGCACAGCCTGCGCGGCGACAAACAGGATGGAATGCGCTCCCCATCCAGATCGTCGTGCTACCCACAGCCCTAGGATTCGCCGCCGCCTGCCTGCGGGCTTGCCGATGATGCTGTGGTCGTCAGCCTTCAGGGCGACATAGCCTGGAAACACCTTGCCGCCGAGCGTAATGCCCGCGGTGCTCGGGATGATGTGATGGACGTCCGCTGCGCAGCACCACGGCTCCGGAGTTGGACGTGCCGAGGTCAATCCGGATTATCAGCATGGCAGTACCTCTCGGCCGGAACGCGCGACAAAATGACAACGAGAAATAAGAAGGCTGGCCGCCGCCTCACCGACTCGGGTCAGGCAAGGCCTCGGGAGCGCTCAATCGACGCCCAGGAAAGGGAGGCGGCGCAGGTCTTCCCGCGTCCAAAGCGACATGCCGGCGCGTCCGTCGATGGTTTCAATCTGGATAACCTTGTCCGGGTCGTCGAACGTGATCCGGCCCGGCGTTCCGTTGGCTGCGAGCGCCGTCAGCAATACCGCGTCGAGAAAACGTTCCTCCGGCTGGGTGGCGATCACCCCTTTAAAGCCTCGGCGATGTAGGCGGACATGAAAGCTCGCCGCCGCCAGATCGGGCAGCCAGGCGAGAGCGATGTCACGCGCCTGACGCTCGAATTCTTCGGCGCTGTCGAATATGAAGTTCCGTTGCGCCGGCACCACATGCGAGACGAAGTTGAGCAGACCCGGGGATTCGGCGACCGCCTGAGAGAAGTCGGCCAGGAACCGATCGGGATCCGCGACGCGCAGAGCCAGCACGTTTTGATAGCCGGTCCGTCTTACCTGCCCCCAGCGGCTGAGAACTCGCCACGCCTCGTGAAAGGTCTGCTCTGGCAGAGTCACGACGACATTCCAGTCGGCCGGCTTGGTGGCATGTGGCGTGGTCATGCTGAGTTCCCCTGGACGGATACGGGCCCCGGATCGGTCACATGCCCATGGGCCCATAGAGCCGGGCGGCAAGCACGTGACCGGCACAGCCTGTGGCGGGTACGGCGAAGTCGGTGCCGATGGCGAACACGCCGGCTCAGCCCTTGATGCAGATGACCGGCGCGAGCATAGCCACCTTGTGCGCGAGGCCGGCTGCATGCGCCGCATCGACGACTGCGCCGATGTCCTTGTAAGCGCCTGGCGCCTCCTCCGCGACGCCGCGCATGGAAGGGCTGCGGATGATGATGCCGACGGCCGCCAGATCATCCACCACCCGCCGTCCATGCCATTGCCGCAAAGCCTGATGCCGACTCATCTGCCGCCCGGCGCCATGACAGGCGGATGCGAAAGCGCGTTCCTCCGCTCCTGTCACGCCGACCATGATCGCCGAATGCGTTCCCATACTGCCGCCGATGAACACCGGCTGGCCCACAGCCTGGAGTGAGGGAGGCAGCTCGGCATGTCCCAACCCGAACGCTCGCGTCGCCCCCTTGCGATGGACGAACAGCGTCTGCATGCGCCCGGCGATGCGGTGAGGCTCCTCCTTGCAGGTGTTGTGCGACACGTCGAACAGCAGGTCCAGCATCTGGCCGGGAAAGAAATGGGCAAACACGCGGCGCGTCAGGTGGGTGATAATCTGCCGGTTGGCGAGCGCGCAGTTGATTCCGGCGCGCATGGCACCGAGATAGCGTACGCCCAGTTCCGAGCGGATTGGTGCACAGGCCAGGTCGAGATCCGGAACCGAGATTCCGAGCCGCGGCATTGCGATGGCCATCTCACGCTGATAGTCGGTCGCGATCTGATGCCCGAGGCCGCGTGATCCGCAATGGATGCTCACCACGATGCCGCCCAGACGCAGACCGAAGGCCGTCGCCGCCGCGGTGTCGGCGATCTCCACGACTTCCTGCACCTCCAGATAGTGGTTGCCTGAACCGAGCGTGCCCATCTCCTGTCGCTGACGCGCCTTGGCGCGCTCCGAGACGGCATCCGGCAGCGCGCCCGCCATGGCACCGTTCTCCTCGACCCGCGCGAGGTCGTCCGTGACGCCGTGGCCGCGCGCCACCGCCCAGCGCGCGCCGCCGGCCAGCATCGCGTCCATCTCCGCCGAACCGAGTTCCAGCTTTCCCGTGCTGCCGACGCCGGCGGGGATCTGCCGAAACAGGCTCTCGGCGAGCGACAGCTTCACCGGCTCGATGTCGGCGCGGGTGAGGTCGGCGAGCATCGTGCGCACGCCGCAGGAAATATCGAAACCGACGCCGCCGGCGCAGACGACGCCACCTGCGTCCGGATCGAACGCCGCCACACCGCCAATCGGAAACCCGTAGCCCCAATGCGCATCGGGCATGGCGTAGGCCGCCTGCACGATGCCTGGAAGGCTCGCGACATTGCGGATTTGCTCTGCCACCTTGTCGTCCATGGCGCGGATCAGCGCATCGTCGGCGAAGATCACCGCCGGAACGCGCATGTCTCCGCTCGGATCGAGCCGCCATTCGTTCGGCGAGACGCGCTGCAGTTGGCTGGTATCCATTTCCGCCTCCTGATCAAACGTCGACGATGCACTCCGCGACCCAGGTGCCATCCTGTCGTTGTTCGACTTTCAGGCCGCTCATGGTGGCGCCCTTCGGCTCCGCCGATGCCGCGTGCCGGTTGGGGTCGACCGTCTCGCCCCAGGCCTTGCCATGTAGCCGTTGCCCCTGTAGCGATACCTCGAAGCGGCAGAACAGCATGCGGCGTACGGCCATCTCGTAGATCAGCGCATTGAGCCAGTCGCAGAACAGCAACCGGTCGTCCGGTGCGGCGCAGTCGATCTCGACCAGTTCACGCGGCGACACGGTATCCGGCTCCACGACGGCCGAGGTGAGCGCGGAGGCGGCCTCAGCGAAGGCCTCCTCCCGCGTGGGGCCGAGGCCGCGGACGCCGATATCGGCCCCGTGTGGAAACAGCACTGCGCCTCGTTCGTTCACCTGCAATCCTCCTCCCGTCCAGCAAAGCCAGAAGCTCAGTCGGGCGCATCCACCCAGCGTATGTCCGGCGGACCGCGACCTAGCGAGAAGGGCGCCTCCGCGGGTTGGCCAAGCACAATTGGCGGGACCGGCGTGCAGCTTGCCGGAATGCGCAGCAAAGCCCTGCCGTCCGGCTGGTTCAGCCACGGCCGGGCCAGGCCGATGCAGCACGTGCCCAGGTCTTGCGTGTGGGGCGCGAGCATCAGGTTCTGTGCCGCCAAGGCGCAGTCATCTGCGGCCTGTTGTTCGGGCGCGGTGGCACAGATCACGATCAAGGCCGGCGCATGATACAAGATGTCGAACGCCGGGTTCTCTAGCGTGTCGCGAAAGCGGACAAACGGAGAGCCCGGTTCCATTCGACTGAGCAGGTAGGTTTTGGCCGCTTCAGCAATCTGCCACAGCGTCTCGCGCTTCCGCGCCACGACGAACACCCAAGGCTGCCAATTGATCGCGCTTGGCGCCTCCACCGCGAGTTCGATCAGCGATCGCAGCGTTGCCGTGGTGACCGGTGTGTCGGTGAAGGCGCGGACAGCGCGTCGGTGGCGGATCGCCTCTACTGCGTCCATCGCATCGTCCTCATGTATCGTTGGCCTGGCCCGCATGCGCTCTCAAAGGTCGCTTGGTCAGCCAGCTTGGGCGCCATAAACGGCGACCGCCTTGACCTGGATCAACGGACCAGACGCACTGTGCCTCGGGCCTGCCCGACGGAGCAGTTGGGCTCGACTGCGCCCGGCCAGTCGATCAGCCCTGCTCAGACGAGTCGATGTTCACCAATGCATCGCATGCCAGAGGTGTCGGCTGCCGATCTGGCAGCAGCACCGCGAGGATGCGATCGTCAGCGCGGGCAGCACGCTCGTAGCTGGCGTCCAGCACGCCGTGACGGTCGAGAAACCGGCTCATCGTGGCCGAGATGCGCACGCACCCCTGGGAAGCGGGCCGCCCGGCCTGGCCGGTCGAGACCTTGCTGCCGCCGATGACCTGCCATCGCGCATTGCGGCGCGCCAGGACGATGCACAGCTGCTGTCCCATGGGGTTGCGATTGACCACGACGAGTAGTTGGGGGCGGTCGATCGTCATCGCCGCACCGGCAATCGCTGCCTGTGCCGGCGCAATCCAGGCAAGATCACTTGCTGCACCACACCTGGTGTGTTGTGGCACCTCTTCCGCGAGGGCGGCGCGGAGGCGTTCCACCTCAATTGCGATCCGCGCTTCCGTCCACTGGTCGGCAGGAATGGTGGCGAGCGGCGCTTCGGCTCGCGGCGTTGGCAGTTCGGGTGCGTGACCGGAGCACGCCACGATAAGCATCAGCAAGCAAAGTGCGGGCGTCACCCCAAGGCGCATGATGTGGCTCACTCATGATCCGGTCCGTGCGAACCGACATCGGCAGCAGGTTGTTGATAATGCGAAAGGGCGCCAGTCGCCTTGATGCGGATCAACCACGCCGTCTCCGGTCAGGGCGGCACCGCCGGATCGTCGGTCGCGCCTGCCTGGCTGGGGCCGCGGGCAAGCGCGCCGCATTCCGCCTCGCGGCCACACACCACGCGGCTGCCGCGCGTCGCCCCATGGGTCTCCGTGACAATCGTCCGGCGTCCTTCGGGCCTTGCATCCCGGTGGAAATAGACCACTACCCAGTTCCCCGTGCGGCCGAGCCGATGCGCGAGCGCGGTGTTGGAGAACAACGCGGTGAAATGCCACGGCCCGCGCACGGTGTGCAGCACAGGCAGCCAGGCCTCGCCGGACGGATTGAAGCGTTTCGGCGCAATCCGGTGCAGTACGTCCCTGGCTGCCTTGTCACGATATTCACGATCGACGTCGAGCAGCAGCGCGACGTCCGGCTCATCTGCCGGGCGTGACAGGGGCGGCCTGATCCGTGCAAGCAGCGTGGCGAGCACGCTGCGCACCATGGCCGCGCGCCTTTCGCCGAAACCGGGGACCTGTTCCAGCCGGCCGTCATGCGTCGCCACTTCCAGATCCTCCAGCGACTCGAGATGCAGGGCCTGGTGAATCTGTCGCGCGAGCACGGGGCCGATACCGGGGACTGAGCAGAACAGTGCCTCTGGGTCCGCCTCGCCTTTCAGCCGCTCGAGGAATCCCCAGCGACCGGTCGATAGCATCTCGGCAATCGCGCTGGCGATCGAGGGTCCCACCCCGGGATCGCCTCCAACGCGGCATGCCCGCCGGATTCGGCCACGCCACGCAGATTCCGATCCAGGTGCGCGATCGCGTCCGCCGCACGGCGGTAGGCATTGATGCGAAACGGATTGGCGTCCTGCGCTGCCAGCAGGCTCGCTGCCTGGCGAAGCCGTTCGGCGATCCAGCCATTGGTCGGCCGGAAGTTGTTGATTGAGCGTTCGCCCGTTTCGCGCTTCGGTTCCGGATGAACAGGTGGAGCAGCCGTCGCTCGAGCGACCGTCATCATCACATGTCAGCTTCACCCTGGATGATACGCCCGAGACAGCTAGGCGAGGCGGCTCTGATTCGCAGCAGCGGCATCATGGCGCATCACTGGGCAATGTCGCGAGGCCAAGCTGATAGAGGCCCTTGCGCAAAACGTCGTGCAAATCCGGCTCGCCCAGCAAGCTCTCGGCGATGGCTTCATTCGACATAGCAGATGCCTCGGCTTGCGCTGCATCTGCGTCCCGTATGGCAAACCGCCCACGGCCGATTTCCGCCACCGCCCACACCTTGTCGCGTATGTCACGTGGCAGTGCGCCGATCGCATCGCGCAGCGCGATGAACTCGGGCTCGCGCGCGAGGACATCGTCCAGGACGATGTCGCCGACCGGATTGTGCTCGCCGCGTGCCGGCTGCGGCTCGCCGAGTTCGGCTTCCGGCACTTTTTCCAGCAGGCGATCGCGGACCTTCCGCACTTCTGCGGCGAGATCGGCGATGCGTCGCGCCTCCAGCACGTCCAACTCATACAACATAGGATACCTCTCGGATGCCTGTGGTCTCGCCGTGCACGGCGGGCACTTCGCCCCCGCCCTGCAAAACCATGCCACGGATTACCGCGGGCAGTTTCCATGCCAGTCGGCCCCAGAATTCGTCCAATGCCAGCCCGGCCAGGGTGCCCCGGCCCTGCACCCGTTCGTCGCGAACCAGCCGCCAGTCGTGTGGGGCGATGGGCAGACGCTCACCTTTGACGAGCCAGCACGCCATGACTTTTCCCGAGCCCGCCTTGGTGAACCGGTCCGTGAGGTCGGGCCATGAGCCTCGTTCGCCGACGGGCAATACCCCAGGCATGGGGTCGAGCGGGATGAGCGCCTTCTCATGCAGGCCCCACAGGTCTGCGATCAGCTCGTCGATCGGCTGCATAGCTGCGCCTCCGTCACAGGAGCTTGCAGGTGTCGCAGGAGTTGCGTAGCGGGACGTGTGGCGGGTGGTCATTGATCTGGGTCAAGGCGATGCTTCGCCGTCGAGCACCAAGCGCATCCCATCAAACGCGATTCGCGCCGCGACGCCGCGTTCACCTGCGAGCCCCCGCACCCGTGCAGCAATGGATCGGGCATTCCCGCTGACAATCTCGCTACCGCAATGCGTGAAGATCGCCTGTTCGACACCATCCTCCTGGCACCAGTCGAGCTGCGTGCGTATCGACGTATGACCGATCAGCATCCCGTCGCGCTGACGTAGCAAGGGGCGTGCTATTCGCGCCCCATCGCCGATGTAAAGCTGCACTCCGGCCAGCGCGGTATGCCGGTCCCCGATGGCCACCACATCGGGGACATAGAAGCAGGCAGAGTCTCCCAGCGTGAACCGGTACCCTACCGCCGGTGCACGGACGGAATGCTCAACCGCGAAGGCTCGGCACACGAGGGGGCCCAAGCGAAAACTGCGTCCTGGCTCGACGCTCTTTCGATCGGCGAACGGATAGTGGCCGATGAGCGCCCAGGTCTCCGCTGTTGCA
>JBGPND010000125.1:0-15222 GCA_041487355.1 Acetobacteraceae bacterium
CATGCTCTCCTGCAGCGAGGCATCCTGCATGGCAATGCCTGCGACGCCGCTATAGGTCGCGCCCGCCTTCTGGGCCGCGCGATCAACCAGATAGTCGTTGTCCCGGTTCGCGAGCGGGATGTACGTGCCCGGGATGGTGCGCGTATGAATTCCCTTGCCGTCGCGCATCGCCTCCAGCTCGGCCTCGGTCAGCGGCCGCGCCGGATGATAGTCGAAGCTCCACGCCCAGCAGTTCGCATCGTCGATCGGAATCCAGAAATGCCCGTGCACCGGATGATTGCCGCGCGGCGGGATCATGGTGAACGACGGCATGCACCACGGCGTGATCCGCCAATAGTATTTTCCGTCCTCCGCATTGCGTCGCGCGCCGATGAACAGGCCAGCCGGCTGGTCAACGACTTCGAACACCGGCATCGCGTCGCCCATGTTGTACTGGTTGCCGCGCGAGCCCTGCATCAGCGGATCGGACCGCAGCGCATCGCGATGCAGCCACGACACGTGGCTGGAATCGATGCCGCCTTCCATCGCCTGCAGCCAGTTGCAGTATTGCAGCCGCTTCGAAGTGTAGGTCTGCTCCGGCGGCACCATCGCGAACTCGAATTCCGGCAGACCCGGCTGATGCTCCGGCGGCCCCATATAGGTCCACAGCACGCCGCCACGCTCGACCAGCGGATAGGAGCGCAGCCTGATCTTCGCGCGGAAGCCGCTCTCCTCCGGCTCGGACGGGATTTCCACGCACTGGCCGGTCACGTCGTATTTCCAGCCGTGATAGGGGCACCGCAGCCCGCACTCCTCGTTGCGGCCGAACCATAGCGAGACGCCGCGATGCGCGCAGAACTCGTCGATCAGCCCGTAGCGGCCTTCGGTGTCACGGAAGGCGATCAGCTTCTCCGACAGAAGCTGCACACGCACCGGGGAACAGTCGTTCTCCGGCAGCTCCTCGGCAAGCAGAGCCGGCAACCAGTAACGGCGGAACATCTCGCCCATCGGGGTTCCCGCACCGGTGCGGGTCAGCAGTTCGTTCTGTTCCTTGCGAAGCATCGCTGTCTCCTTCGCGCAGTCACTCGCCTTCGGTTCGTCCGGCATTCACGTCAACGCACACCTGTCCGTCAATCACATGCACCTCCCAGACACGCAGCGGAGCCGTGCAGGGTGGCGCACTGGGGCGGCCGGTGCGGATGTGAAAGCGCCCCTGGTGGAACGGGCATTCGATCTCCTCGCCATCGACAAACCCCTCGGCGAGCGATCCGGGACCGTGCGTGCATGCGTCCTGCGTGACGTAGTGACGACCGCCCACCCGGAAGACGGCAAACGCGGTGCCACGGGTTGCCACGCGCGCAGGGGTGTCGTCATCGACATCGGCAGCAGCGCAAAGCGCTGTGAGTTGCGTATCATCCGGCATGGCCCCGCACGTCCGCCCCATTCGGTGCTCGCAGGCTAGCCGCAGACGCCCGAAACGCCTAGCGTGCGGTCCGCATCGCGAGAGGCTCGGCATGCTCCACTCGGGCGGCTGTCATTGTGAAAACATCGGCGTGAAGCTGCGGCTTTCGCGGCCGCCAGAGCAGATGCCGTTGCGCTCCTGCTCCTGCGCATTTTGCCGTGCCCACAGCACGCGGACCCTCTCCGACCGCGACGGCCAGGTGGAAATAACCGCTGGTGACTGGTCGCTGGTCGAGCGCTACCAATTTGGCTCGCGCACTGCCGACTACCTGCTGTGCCGCCGCTGCGGCGTCTACATCGGCGCGGTCTGCGAGACGAGCACCGGCCTGCGCGCGGTGGTGAACGTGAATTGCCTGGACGATCGTGCCGCTTTCACACAAACCCCGGCCGCACCCGACTACAACGGCGAAGCCACCGACGCGCGACTGGATCGCCGCGCGATGAACTGGATGCCGGCGATCGTCAGCGAGCGTTAGTGCCTCGCCTGATCGTAGAGGTGGCAGGCCACGAAGCGGCCATCCACCTGCGCCAGCACCGGCTCCTGCTGACCGCAGAACGACATGGCGTGCGGGCAGCGCGGGTGGAAGCGGCAGCCGGATGGCGGGTTCAGCGGGCTGGGCACCTCGCCCGGCAGGATGATCTCCTCGCGCCGTTCGTCCGGATGGCTCGGCAGCGCCGCGGAAAACAGCGCCTCGGTGTAAGGATGCTTCGGTGTGCGGGCAAGCGTCCGCGCGTCACCCATCTCGACGATCTTGCCAAGATACATCACCACGATCGTGTGGCTCATATGCGCGACGGCGGCGAGGTCATGGGCGATGAACAGATATGACAGTCCCAACTGTTCCTGCAGGTCGCGCAGCAGGTTCAGGATCTGCGCGCGGATCGACACGTCGAGCGCGGAGACCGGCTCGTCCAGCACGATCAGCTTCGGCGATAGCGACAGCGCCCGCGCGATCGCAATGCGCTGACGCTGCCCACCGGAGAATTCATGCGGGAACAGGTCCGCCGAACGCTCCGGCAGCCCGACCAGATCGAGCAATTGCAGCACGCGTTTGCGCGCCTCGCCCGCCGACACGTCTTCGTTGGTCACCAGCGGTTCGGCTATGATGTCGCTGATGCGCATGCGCGGACTGAGCGAGGCGTAGGGATCCTGGAACACCGCCTGCACCGATTTCCGGTAGTGCCGCCGGCCGGCCACATCGAGCCCCTGCAGGTCCTGCCCCTCGAAGCGGATGCTGCCGCCGGTCGGTTCCTCCAGTCCCAGCACCAATTTGGCCGTCGTGGTCTTGCCGCAGCCGGACTCGCCCACGACACCGAGTGTCTGCCCGCTCTCGATCGAGAACGAAATGTCATCGACCGCGCGCACCACGCCACGACTGCCGCCGAACACGCCGCGTCTCGCCTGGAAATGCTTGCTGAGACCGGCAGCCTCGAGCACCGCCATCACGCTGCGCCCCTCTGCACGCTGGCACTGGCCAGCCAGCAGCGCGCCGTTCTGCCATCGTCCAGGTTGAATTCCGGCGGTGCCTCCTTGTGACAGCGATCGAACGCCGCCGGGCAGCGCGGCGCGAAGGCGCAGCCGCGCGGCAGTGCGGAGAGGTCCGGCGGCTGCCCGTCGATCGCGGTCAGCCGGTTCCGGCTGTCGCTCATGCGCGGGATCGAGTTCAACAGCGCCTCGGTATATGGGTGCGCCGGCGCATTGAAGATGCGCGAGACCGGTCCCGATTCCACCACGCGACCAGCGTACATCACCGCAAGCTGGTCGCACATCCGCGCGACGATGCCGAGATTGTGCGTGATGAAGATCAGCGCCAGGTCATGCTCGCGCTGCAACTCGCGCAGCAGGCTCAGATACTGCGCCTGGATTGTCAGGTCGAGGCTGGTGGTCGGCTCGTCGGCGATCAGCAGGCGCGGCTCGCAGGAGATGCCGATGGCGCCGACGATGCGCTGGCGCATACCGCCTGACATCTCATGCGGGTACTGCGTCACGCGTGTCTCTGGCGAAGGGATGCGCACCGCCTTCAACAGTTCTTTTGCCCGGCGCCAGGCCGTGGCGCGGCCGGCTCCTTCATGCACCCGGATCGGCTCGGCCACCTGATCGCCGATGGTGAACAGCGGGTTCAGCGAGGCCATCGGATCCTGCAGGATCATGGCGATTCGCCTGCCCCGCACGTGCCGCATCTCAGCGTCGGACTTGCGCACGAGGTCCTCGCCCTCGAACATCATCGAACCGCTGACTATCGACGCCGCCGTGGGCAGCACGCGCAGGATGGTCAGCGCCAACGTGCTCTTGCCGGAGCCTGACTCGCCCACGATGCCGAGCGTCTCGCCGGCGTCGATGCGCAGCGACACATCGTCGACCGCGCGGACCACGCGGGTGCCCTGCGCGGAAACGTAGTGCGTCGAGAGATTGTCGATCTCGAGCAGAGGGCGGTTCGCCACGGCGGCCACAGGCCGGCGCGGCTCAAAGCTGGCGGAGCTGTGGGTCGAGTTTGACACGGAGCCAGTCCCCGAGAAGGTTGGCGGAAAGCACCATCAGCATGATACAGCAGCCCGGCAGCACGGTGAGCCACCAGTAGCCCACCATCAGGCCCTGCTTACCGTCCGACAGCATCAACCCCCACGCAGGCTGGGGCGGCGGCACGCCAACGCCGAGGAAGGACAGCGACGCCTCGGTCACGATCACCACGCCGAGCATCAGCGTCGCCAGCACGATCGCCGAGTTCACCACGTTGGGCAGGATATGCCGACGCATGATCGTCCATTTCGAGCAGCCCGCGACGATGGCGAGGCGGACGAATTCGCGTTCCTTCAACGACAGCACCTCGCCGCGCACGACGCGGGCGTAGCGCGTCCAGTAGACCAGGCCGAGGATGATCACGATGTTCCACATGCTCGGGCCGACGATGGCGGCGAGGAAGATGGCGAAGGTGAGCGCCGGCAAGGCGAGCCAGGCGTCGGTGATGCGCATGATGACCTGGTCCACCCAGCCGCCGAGATAGCCCGCGAGGATGCCCAGCACGGTGCCGATGACTCCGGCAAAGATCACCGCGGTGAAGCCCACCACCATCGATACCCTGGCGCCGAAGATCAGTCGCGACAACACGTCGCGGCCCAATTGGTCGGTGCCGAGCAGGTGTTCGGCGGTACCGCCTTGCTGCCAGACAGGCGGATGGAATCGCGCGGTCAGGGCGCCGATTTCGGGATCGTGCGGTGCCAGCACGTTGGCGAAGATCGCCATGAAGGTGATGCTGACGAGGATGAGAGTTGGGATCAGCGGAAGGTCGCCGAGCCGGATTGCCGCGGAGCGTGGCGGCAGGTGCGACGGGAGGCTGATGGTCTCTATCGATGTGCTCATAGCCGTCACTTCTCCAGTCGAATGCGCGGATCGATCACGGCGTAGACGACGTCGACCACCAGGTTCACCACCACGATCATGGTGCCACCCATGATCACGATGCCCTGCACCACCGGAAAATCGCGGAAGCTGATGCCCTCGTAGAGCAGCCGCCCGACGCCGGGCCAAGCGAACACTGTCTCCACCACGACGGCGACATTGATCATCAGCACGAGATTGATCCCGGCCAGCGTGAGCACCGGGATCAGCGCGTTCTTGAACGCGTGCTTGCCGATCACCAGCGACTGCGGCAGGCCCTTGAGCCGCGCCAGCTTGACGTACTCCGAGCCCAGCACTTCCAGCATCGACGATCGCGTCAGGCGCATGTGCGCCGCGGCGAAATACCAGCCAAGCGCGAAGGCCGGCATGATCAGATGCAGCGGGGTGCCCGAACCGGATGAAGGCAGCCAGCCCAGGTAGACCGAGAACAGCAGGATCATCACCAGGCCGACGAAGAACGAAGGCAGCGACAGGCCGAGCAGGGCGAACAGCTTCCCGGCGCTGTCCCAGAAGCGGCCCACGCGCACCGCGGCCAGGATGCCGCTCGGGATGCCGACCAGCAGCGAAAACGCCATGGCGACCGACGCCAGCAGCAGCGAGTTCGGCAGCCGGTCCAGGTAAAGCTCGAGCACCGGCGTCTGATAGTAGAACGACTGGCCGAAATCGCCGCGAGCGAGACTCGCCATGAACAGCCCGTATTGCACCCAGAGCGGCCGATCCAGGCCGAACCGCTGATGAATGGCGGCGACGTCCTCCTCGCTGGCGCCGGGCTCCACCAGCAATGAAGCCGGATCGCCGGTGACGCGGACGAACAGAAAGATGGTCAGCGACAGAAGCAGCAGCGAGAGCAGCGAATAGCCGAACCGCCGTGCAATGAACTGCCTCATGACGACGCCCTCTATGCGCTCTTCAGCGTGATGTCCTCGTAGGGCGCGGTATAGACGAAGCCCTTGATCAGCCCGAACCCCGACTGGTCCACGCGGGGTCCGACACCGCTGATGAACGCAAGCTGCCAGATCGACACATACATCGTGCGCTCATCGAGCAGTTGCTGCATCTTCGCCAGGATTGCCGCGCGCTTCGTTCGGTCCAGCTCGACCGCCTGCTGCGGGAACAGCTCGTCGATCTCCGGGTAGCTGCCATAGGCATAGGTGCCGCTCTTGACCACGAACGCCTCAAGGCGTGTCGCGGCATTGCCGAACGCACCGCTGGCACCCTGAATGATGTTCTTGAATTTCTTGTCGCCGTAGCCCTTGAAGAACGCCGCGCGCTCGAGCGGCCGCAGTTTGGCGCGAATGCCGACCGCCGCGAGATTGTTGAGCGCGGCCTCGCCCAGGTTCGCATAGGCTACGTCGCAGGTGTAGAAGCCGGCATCGAATCCGCCGGCATGGCCTGCCTCGGCCAGCAGCTGCTTCGCCTTCTCCGGATCGTACACCGGTGGCGGCGGCGCCACGTAGAATTCGAAGTTCTCCGGAATGACGCTGCCGGTGATGTGCGAATGGCCGAGTGTCAGCGCCTGGTTGATGGTGTTGTAGTCGAGAGCATATTTGCTGGCGAGCCGCACCCGCCGGTCATACCACGGCGACTTGGGGTCCCATTGCTCGGGGAAATACAGGTAATAGGGTGCCGAACCGACGGTCGGCCGCAGCGTCAGTCCCGGCGTGCGCTGCAATTCCTCGGCCAGTTCGGCGCGGATGGAATAGGCGATGTCGATCTCGCCCCGCTTGAGCGCGGCCAGCCGTGTCGACTCGTCGGGAATCACCCGCAGCACGATCCGCTTCACACTGGGCGTCTTGCGCCAGTACTGCTCGAACGCCTCCAGCACCAGTTCCACGCCTGGCGTGAATGAGACGAACTTGTACGGCCCCGCGCCGATCGGTGCCTTCTTGAATCCGTCGTCGCCGACCTTCTCCACGTACTTCTTCGGCACGATCCAGCCCGCACCGGAGGCACTGGCATAGAAGGTGATGAAATCCGGCCAGGGATTCTTCAGCTTGAACACGACGCGCTGCGGATCGGGAGTCTCCACCGCCGCGACACGCTCCTTGATCAGCGCGTGCGCGGCGCCGCGGTAGCGCTCGAAGGAGAACTTGACGTCATCGGCGGTGACCGGATCGCCGTTGTGGAACATCGCCCCCTTGCGCAGGACGAACTCGTAGCTCAGCCCATCCTCGCCGGCCGACCAGGACTCCGCCAGCGACGGCGACGGATTGCCCTGCGGCATCGGCTTCACCACCGCGTCGTGCAGCGCGTACATCACCATGAACGGCGTGATGATGCCCGCGGTCTCCGCCGGGTCGAGCCAGGTCGGCGCCAGCGTGATGTGCACGCCGACGGTGAGTTGCCCTGACGGCGCGGCAGACTTTGCCGGCCGCACCGCACTCGCCACCATGCCGAGTGCGGCAAGCGCGAGCACATCGCGCCGTCGTGTCGTGACCATCCCAGGCCGTGCCATGCGTTATGCTCCGCTTCCGCTACGTGCTCTTCAAGGTGAGGTCTTCGTACGGCGCCGTATAGGCAAATCCAGGGATCCGGCCGAAGCTCGATTCACCAACGCGCGGTCCAACACCGTTGATGAAGGCGAGCTGCCACAGATGCGTGTAGATCTTCTGGTCATAGACGATTTGCTGCATCTTATCCAGGATCGCCGCACGCCTGCCATGGTCGAGCTCGACCGCCTGTTGCTCGAACAGCGCATCGAGATCGGGATAGCTGCCATAGCTGTATGAGCCGCCCTTCACCGCGAACGTCTCGAGGCGCGTCGCGGCATTGCCGAACGAACCGCTGCCACCCTGGATCAGGTTCTTCAGCGTCTTGTCGGCGTATGCCTTGTTGAACGAGACGCGCTCCAGCGGACGCAGCTTCGCCCGTATGCCAACCGCGCCGAGGTAGTTGTTCGTTGCCTCCGCCAGGTTCGAGTACGAGCTGTCGCAATTGTAATAGCCGGCGTCGAAGCCGTTGGGATAGCCGGCCTCGGCCAGCAACTGCTTCGCCTTGGCGGGATCGTACACCAACGCGGGCGGCTGCCAGAAGAATTCGAAGTTGTCCGGAATCAGGCTGCCGGTGATATGCGAATAGCCGAGGGTGAGCGCCTGATTGATCGTCTTGTTGTCGATCGCGAGACGCGCGGCAAGCCGCACGCGCTCGTCGTGCCAAGGCGACTTGGGGTCCCACTGCTCCGGGAAATACAGCCAGAATGTCGCCTGGATGACGGCCGGCTTCAGGGTCAGTCCCGGCGTATGTCGCAGCTCCTCGGCCAACTCGCCGCGTATGGAGTAGGCGATGTCGACCTCGCCCCGCTTCAAGGCAGCCAGGCGTGTCGATTCCTCGGGTATCACCTTCAGCACCAGCCGCTTGATGCTGGCAGGCTTGCGCCAATATTGCTCGTGCGCCTCGAGCACCAGTTCCACGCCCGGCGTGAACGACACGAACTTGTACGGGCCGGCACCGATCGGCGCTTTCTTGAAGCCGTCGTCGCCAACCTTCTCGACATACTTCTTCGGCACGATCCAGCCCGCACCGGTGGCCGCGGCATAGAAGGTGACGAAATCCGGCCAGGGCTTCTTCAGCTTGAACTGGATATGCCTCGCATCGGCGATCTCCACCGAGGCGACGCGCTCGTGCATCAGGGCCTTGGACGTGCCGCGATAGCGTTCGAAGGAGAACTTCACGTCCTCCGCCGTCACCTTCTCGCCGTTGTGGAATGTCACGCCGTCGCGCAGCACGAAGCTGTAGCTCAATCCGTCCTCGGTCGCCGACCAGGATTCCGCCAGGCTCGGCGCCATCAGATTGTCGGGCATCGGCTTCAGCAAGGCGTCGTGCAGCGCATAGTAGATCATGAACGGCGTGATCAGCGCCGGCGTCTCGGCCGGATCGAACCAGGTCGGCGCGAGCGAGATATGCACGCCATAAGTAAGCTCGCCCGACGGACCGGCCGCCATGGCCGGCCGGCCGGCAGCGCCGGCCATGCCCAGCGCGGTGAACGCCAGGAGCTCCCGGCGCGTTGCAATCAACCCGGTGCCACCGGGGCCGGACGTCACGTCGCGTTCCATCGACCTGTCCTCCGTTGCTGCTACGAACTCTTCAGCGTGATCTCCTCGTACGGTGCCGTGTAAGCGAAACCGGCGATGCGGCCGAAGCCCGACTCGCCCACGTGCGGCCCCACGCCATTGATGAAGGCCAGTTGCCAGATCGGTGCATAGATTGCCTTCTCGTGCACAAGCTGCTGCATCTTGCGCAGGATCGCCTCACGCTTCTTGTGGTCGCCTTCCGCCGCCTGCGTCGGGTAGAGCGCATCGATATCGGGATAGTTGCCATAGGCGTAGGTGCCACCCTTGACTGCGAATGCCTCGAGCCGCGTCGCGGCATTGCCGAAGGCACCGCTCGAGCCCTGGACGATGTTCTTGAACGCCTTGTCGCCATAGCCCTTGTAGAACGCCGCCCGCTCCAGCGGCCGCAGCCTGGCGCGGATGCCCACCGCACCCAGGTTGTTCAGCACCGCCTCGCCAAGATTTCCGTACGAGATGTCACAGATATAGAATCCCGCATCGAAACCATTCGGCTGCCCAGCCTCGGCCAGCAACTGCTTCGCCTGCGCGGAATCGTACACCGGCGCGGGCGGCGCCCAGTAGTACTCGAAGTTCTCCGGGATGATGCTGCCGGTGATCAGCGAGTGGCCGAGTGTCAGCGCCTGATTGATCGTCTTGTAGTCGATGGCGAGGCTTGCGGCCTGGCGCACACGCTGGTCATGCCACGGCGACTTAGGGTCCCACTGGTCGGCGAAATACAGCCAGAACGGCGCCTGAATGACGGTCGGCTTGAGCGTCAGGCCCGGCGTGCGCTGCAGCTCCTCGGCAAGCTCGGCGCGGATCGAGTAGGCGATGTCCACCTCGCCACGCTTCAGCGCGGCCAGCCGCGTCGCCTCGTCGGGGATCACCCGCAGCACCATGCGCTTCACGCTCGGCGGCTTGCGCCAGTACTGGTCGAACGCCTCCAGCACCAGCTCCACGCCCGGCGTGAATGAGACGAACTTGTAAGGTCCAGCGCCGATCGGCGCCTTCTTGAACCCGTCGTCGCCCACGCGTTCCACGTATTTCTTCGGCACGATCCAGCCTGCGCCGGTAGCCTCGGCGTAGAATGTGAGAAAGTCGGGCCACGGCTCCTTCAGCCTGAAGCGGACGTGAAGCGGATCGGGCGTATCGACCCCCGCCACACGCTCCTTCAACAGACCATGCGCGGCACCGCGATAGCGCTCGAACGAGAACTTCACGTCCTCGGCGGTCACCGGCTCGCCATTGTGGAACCTGGCATCCTTGCGCAGGACAAAGTCGTAGCTTAGCCCGTCTTCCGCGACCGACCAGGATTGCGCGAGGCTCGGGGCCTGCGACTGGCCAGGCATCGGCTTCACCATGGCGTCATGCAGCGCGTACAGCACCATGTAGGGCGTGATGATCCCCGACGTCTCCGCGGGGTCGAACCAGGTCGGTGCCAGCGAGATATGCACGCCATAGACGAGCTGCCCCGCCGGGCCGGCCGCGTGGGCCGTGCCAGGGGCGCCGGCGATTGCACCAAGTGCGGCGAGAGCAAGCACGTCCCGGCGCGTCATCTGCGTGTCGTTACCGCCGGGCGTGGGTCCGCCGCGGCTGCGGTTCGAAGAGCCCATGATCGCCTCCCTGTTGGCTCCTTGGTGTGGAGCCTTGCGTTTAGTGTAAACGAGCCATGCGCCGGCGTCACTTGTTTTTCGCGCCGGCCTCGGCGCTCAGCGCGCTTCCATCGCAACCCGTGCAATGGTCAGCGTGATGCGCCAGGCGGCGCGGATACTACCGCGCAGCGAGCCGGCAACCTTCGAGCTGCCCCCCGCACGACGGCGGTAGGGTATCGGCAGTTCCAGGATGCGCAGGCCGGCGCGCGCCGCCTTCATCTGCATCTCGATGTTCCAGCCATAGGTCGCCTCGCGCAGGCCGAGCCGGTCCAGCGCATCGCGCCTGATCGCGCGGAAGGCGCACATGTCGGAGTAGCAGACGCCATACAGCATGGACATGATCCAGCCGGCGAGCCGGCCTGCCAGCACCTGATGCCAGCTCATCGATCCCGGTTCGCGTTCACCGCGCACGCGCGAACCGATGACGAAATCATGCGTCCCGGCCCGGATCGGTGCCAACAGCATGCCGGCCAGATCGGCACGGTCGGCGCCGTCGCCGTCGAGGAACAGGATGATGCCGGATGCGGAGCTCGCCGCCGCCGCGCCCGCGGCGCAGGCACGACCGTAGCCGCGTTCGGTCAGCGTTATCACACGCGCACCGGCGGCTTGCGCAATCGCCGCGGTGCCGTCGCGGCTGGAGCTGTCAGCGACGATGATCTCGTCCACCACGTCGCGGGGGATGGATGCTATCGCGCCGGCGATCGTCTCCGCCTCGTTCAGGGTCGGGATCACCGCCGCCACGCCGTGCGGCAGCGCAGGCCGCCCGCTCACAGGCTCCAGCGCAAGCCGCAACTGGCGCAGGGGCGCGGCGGGACTTCGCTCAGCAGAGCGCCACGGAATTCCTGGTACGCGGCACCGTTCCAGATTTCTCGTAGTGTCTGCTGCGTCGCATCGCCCAGCGTGTAGCCGTCGTAGCCACGCGCGGAGAATGGCGCCATGCAGCACGGCAGCGCGCGCCCGTGCGCGGTGAAATACATCAGCGACCAGGGCCGCCGGCACGCCGACCAGGGCTGCGTTTCGTCCTGCCGCTTCAGGCTGAGGCCAGGCTCGGTGGCGCCAGACGCATCGAGCGCAATGCCAAGATCGCGCGCCAGATTGGTCGCATCCTCGATCGCACGTGACTCATCGGCGCGCAGCCGCTCGAACAGCGACGATTCGGCGCGTGCCAGGCCGTAGCCCGCTTCGTCGTACACCAGGCGCTGCAGATAGACCTCGCGCACGCCCATCGACGCCGCCAGACGGACGAAGGCCGGAAGCTGATCGATCGTCTCCTTCAGGCCGGTGAGCCACAGCGATACACGCGGCGACATGGCACCGGTCTCGCGCTGCAATCCGGTGAAGCTTTGCACATTGCGCACGATACGGTCGAAGAAGTTCTTGCCGCGCACGGCGAGGAAAGTCTTGGCATCGGCCGCGTCGAGCGACACACGCAGCTCATCCAGTCCGGTGTCGATCATCGCCCGGTGCTTCTTGGCGGAGAGCAGCGTGCCGTTGGTATTGAACAGCACGTAGACACCACGATCCTTCAGGTAGCGGATCATGCGCGGCAGCGCCTTCACCAGCATCGGCTCGCCGACGCCATGCAGCACCACGCGTGCGACGTCGGGTACCTGGTCGACGATCGAGGTGAACAGCTCCCAGCTCATGTCGGCCGGCGGCTCGAGCGTCTCGAAGGTGCGCGGACAGGTCTCGCAGAGCAGGTTGCAGCGGTTGGTCACCTCCAGATACAGGCAAACAGGCGGCGCGGTTGCCTGCTTCTCCCGCGTGTCCACTGCCTCGAAGTAGCGGCGCGGATCCTTGAGCGCTGTCGCGGTCATCGTACGCTCCGTACGGCTTGGGGTGGCATCGGCGAATCACGCGTTCGGCTCCGGCGCAAATCGAGCACGGCGAGGATCGCGGCGGGACCATACACCGCGCCGGGGACCGTCAGATGCTCGAAGGCGCCGTGCGCCAGCAGCGGCGCGGCGGCCAGCATCCACAGCACACTGGGCAGCGGGGCGAGGCAGGCCAGCGGGGCGAGCCAGCCGAAATACCAGGGGTAGTGCGGCGACACCGCGACCAGCACGGCGGCGCCAAGGATCACCGCCTGGCGTGCCTGGAGCGACAGGCGTGCGCCTGGCGCCGTCGGCAATTTCCCACCGAAGGCGAAGCGCGCCCCGAGCAGTCCGAGTGCGCCCAGCGCGAGCGCGATGTAGACCCTGGAGACCCAGCCGGGCAGGGTCACGATGCTGTCGAGCAGTTGCAGCAGGAAGATGCCGCGGCCGTTTTCGAAGCCTTCCTCGGAGGCATAACCGCCGAGGTAGCCCAGCGCCTGCCAGCCGATGCTCGCATAGGGCAGATAGAACACGGCCAGGGCCACCGCGAAGGCGGTCGGCAGCCGCCAGTCCGGTGGTCGCCAGAAAGCGGGCAGCACCACCGCGGGAAGGAATTTCGTCAGTGTCGCGGCAGCCAGGACGACGCCGGTCCAGACCGCCCGCCCGCGCACGGCGGCGAGCAGTGCCAGGGCCAGCAGGCCGGCGGCCGCGGCATCCACATGGGCGTTGCCGGCAAACTCCCAGACCGGCAGCGGCAGCCACGCGTAGATCAGCAGTTCCGCTGGCTCCCGTCCCGCCATCCGCAGCAGCCAGGCCAGCGCGGCGATGGCCAGCGCGTCGAACACCGCCATCATCAGCTTCATGCCGAACACGCCGGGCGTCACCATGGCGGCCAGCGCGAAGATCGCCTGGGCGGCGGGCGGATAGACCGTGTGCGCATAGTCGGCACGGTTGATATGCGGATACACCGCCTCGTCGCGCAGGAATTCGAGCTCCGGTGCGACCGGCAGATAGCGGTACGGATTGATGCCTGCCAGTTGCACTCGGCCGTCCCACACATAGCGATATACGTCGGATGACAGCAGCGGCGGGCCGGCGAGGATCATCGCCCGCATCGCCACGGTGGCGACGAGCACGACCCAGATCGTGCGAGGCGGCAGCCGGCCTCGACGCACCACGGCGACGGCGAGCAGCCAGAGCAGGCCCGCCACACAGATGCTCACCATGAACGCGACAACCCGCGTGTCGTCATCCAGGTTCAGTCGGTCCCAGGCCAGCACCGTCAGGCCCGCGGCGACCAGAACGACGAGCGCGGCGCCGATCGCCGCCAGCATCGCGGTTCGGGAAATGCGTCGCATCATCGCCGCAAAGCCGCCATCCCGATGCGCTCGACCCAGGCGCGGGTGGCTGGTGCGGCGTAGGGCACCGGTGCGGTCCCGGCGCCGGCCAGCTCATCGACCAGCCGGGCCAGATCGCCTGCGTCGTCCACGTCAAACCACGGCGGCAACTCGACAACCTCCAGCCCCATCCGGTGAGCCCTCTCCAGTGTCTGTTCACTCACCCGGTCGGTGCTCCAGGTGATGCCCTGAAACAGCGCGGCGTGCGGCGACTTGAGGCCGATCAGGTAGTAGCCGCCATCGTCCGCCACGCCCAGCACCATCCGCTCCCCGGGCCGCAGCAGTGCCGCCACTGTATCGCGCAGGAACGCGGTGGGCAGCGTCGGGCTGTCGGAATTCACCAGGCAAACGGCGTGGTAGCCCTGTGCCAGCATCGACATCGTGGCGTGCAGCAGGCTGCGGCCGATGCCCTCGATGCCGTCGGGCATGGAGATGGATCCGTCGGCCAGCACCAGCCCGGTCCCCGGCGCCAGCAGGCCATCGAACGCCGCCGCAGCGCCCGCGGGTGCGTAGGCGACGAAACCCGCCAGCGGCACCGTGGCGCCGGCCAGCCTGATGTTCTCGGTGACGTCGCGCAGGAAGGCCGCATTCAGGGCGGTCGCTTGCTCCGGCGTCAGCGGCGGCACCATGCGCGTCTTCACCTTGCCGGGTTGCGGCGCCTTGGCCATCACGGCCACGGCGCACAAATGCGCTCTATCGCCGTCCGCCGCCGCCATTCAGGCGACCCAGGACAGAGGCGCGGCGATTCGTGCCCCGCTGCCGCCGGCACGCTGGCGCAACAGCATGTCGGCGCCCAGCACGCGGCCCGGCGGATCGATGGCGAACCAGGCCTGGATCATCACCAGGAACACGTAGGTCCAGGGCCACTCACCGGGCGCCGAATAGAGGCCGAGCCACAGATTGAGCCCCATCAGCAGGCCCAACAGGGCGCCGGCGCGGGAGAACAGGCCCAGCAGCAGGGAGACGCCGATCACCAGTTCCACCAGATAGACCAGCGGTCCGAACAGGGCGAGATTGGGCAGGACGATGTCCCGCACCAACGCGCCCTGCAGCGCGATCGAGGCATGCTCCGCCTCCTGCTCCATCCAGTAGCGCAGGCCTTCGAAATTGGGCGGGATCTTCCACAGGGTCTGCTGCCACCACATCGCGCCCATCAGCACGCGCAGCCCCCAGATGCCGAGGTTGCGCGGCGTGCGCTGCGCCGGATCGCGCCGCCACGCCAGGGCGGCGATGGCCACGCTGGCCAGCAGCAGCAGCCAGAACACCGGCGTGAACCAGGCTGGCTGCGTCAGGAATTGCACCGCGTCGTGCAGCGGATTTGGCCGCATCGCATATTTCTCCCCACATCGGCATCGGCCAAGCCGTCACCTGAGCGGTGGTCTCGTGAAGCGGCCAGACGTTACAACCCGGAAAGCCGCCGCTCAAATTGGCGGGTGGCCCGATCGGAGGAGGCATGGCCAAGCGACACGAGGC
>JBGPND010000126.1:0-15209 GCA_041487355.1 Acetobacteraceae bacterium
GATGTCGCCGAGGCTGTGGATGCAATTCGCCTCGCCGAGCACACCCCCGATGCGCCGATACAGCACCAGCGCCGCATCGTACCGGGCCGCCGCCGCCGCGTGATCGGAGCGCCGGAGCGCGATGTCGCCGAGGCTGAAGATGCAATTCGCCTCGCCGTGCACGTTCCCGATGCGCCGATACAGCACCAGCGCCGCATCGAACCGGGCCGCCGCCGCCGCGTGATCGGAGCGCCGGCGCGCGATGTCGCCGAGGCTGCGGATGCAATTCGCCTCGCCGTGCACAGCCCCGATGCGCCGATACAGCACCAGCGCCTCATCGTACCGGGCCGCCGCCGCCGCGTGATCGGAGCGCTGGAGCGCTATCTGTCCGAGTTTGAGCATTAGTACAGCACGCTGTGCCGCTTGCCCATTTTGCCGCGCCACCGCGAGGGTGAGGCTGTTCACGGCCCCCCTGGCGGAAAAGCGATGAAATTCGGCAAGGCCAATTAGCGCTCTGTCCATGGCGCTGCTCGAAGCTCCGGACTCCACGGCAAGGGAACAGACCGGATCGAGATTATCGACCTCTGCTTCGACCTCTTCGCGCACCTGGCCCCAATCGCTTCTTCCGATTTTATCGGCCTTGCTACCAATCATGAGGTAACGGTCGATCAGGCGTTGGCGGTCACCCGGCATCATCTGAACATCTTGCCTCGCGCACTCCCGGAGCGGCGTCAGCATGCGCAGACGACGATCGGAACGACGCTCGACAAGCCGCAACTGATGCAGGCAGCCGCTGGCCTCACTGGCCTTCGCTCTTGTCACCACCCCACGCTCACCCAACAGCGACGGAACGTCGGCCTCTGCCAGTCCGCCAGGGAGCAAGGCGAGCAGCCCGACCAACCTGCGCGCGAGCGGCGTGGACTGCATCCGGCGACTGCCCAGCGACAGGGCCAATGACACTTTGACGCTGGTGAGCCGGCTCTCCTGTTCGCCGGGACGATGCAGTATGTCCGCGTGAGCTGCGTCCCAGCGTTCGCGCAGACCTTTGAGCGTCGGGAGTCCACTGGCCTGGGCGGCGACGAGCTGGATTGACAGCGCGTGCCCATCCAGCGCCTCCAGCAGATACGGCAGATCAGGGTCGGTCTCGAACGAGGCGCCAGCAATCGCGACGAACGCGTCGCGCGCGGCCACCGGGGTGAGCTTCGGTAGGTCCTCGATGGCAATCGCACCGATGATATGGGGCGCCACACCGCGGATCGTGACGGCGAGGGACAGACCCTCGATCTGCGCCGCCAGGTTCAGCAGGCGCTCTGATTCTTGTCGATCGAGCTCGAACACGGTCTCGGCATTGTCCAGAATCGCGGCGATTGGCCGTTCAGCGGCATTCGTCTCGAGGATGCGCAACAGGGATACTTCGTCACCGGTCGGCGGCAGACCGAGCGCTTCGACGAGTTTGGCAAGGATCGCCCGCGGCTCCGTTGCGGTCTCGAGCGAGGCGAAGATTCGGCGCCTGTGGAACCAGGCAATGATGCGCGGGTCGTAGAGCGCGGCCGTCGCCACCGCGGTCTTTCCCATGCCGGGACCACCCGCGACGATCGCTGGCTTGCCCGCCAGCAAGGTACCCACGATCAGCTCGATCTCGCTGTCGCGGCCGAAGAGCTCAGGCTTGGGCTCGTGCTGATCGATGCAGTGGATTGTGTCGTCGGGATCGGCAACCTGCGCTGCCGGCACTGGCAACGGCAGGTTACGCAGTAGCGGCAAGAGATCATCGTACGCCTTGCCGAACACCACCGGAAACAGCCGTCTGGGATGATCCGGCGAAGGGGGCAGCGCTAATTTCCCTGCCCCGTCTATCTCTTGACGGATGAGCCAGTAGCGGCGCGGGGCAACGTCTTGCCATTCCGAAAGGAACGAGTCGAGGCGCGAGAAGTCAGGATCGGTGAGTCCATCCTGACTGCAGCCGATGAACACGGTCGGACGGTCAAGGGTCGCGATGTCCTGCAGCAATTTGCGCCGACTGTCCGCCGAATGTTCGCCATAGGACTTCGAGCCGAGCACCACCTGCTCGGGTGAACGCCAATGTCCGTGCAGATGCAGAATCCCCTGTGGCGTCGGCTCGCGCAAGAGGCGGAGCGTTCCGGCGTGATCGGACCAACTGATCGCTGGCAGAGCTGTCGCCTGGGTAAGGACGTCGTCGTAGTTCGTGGTGGCGATTGGGCAGCCAAGTGCCATGATCGCGTCCAGTAGATCGCGTCTCTCTGGTGTCAGCTTGCCAACCACACCTTCGAGCCAAACGGCAAACTCGGCATTGTGCGCGCCGCCAAGCTTTTCGGTCACCTCATTGGCGACCGCGATCCAGGCGTCGGTGTGTCCGGTCGTCAGCTTCTGCCGGCTTTCGACAGCCCACGCGCCGGCATTGGCATCGAGGTCCTCGACGCGCTTGACGCCCGAGTGGATGAGGTCCGCCCAACTGGGTGCTGCGCCGTTCGTGGCCTGGGTGGAGACCCCGGCACCACAGACGATCAACGGCTTCCGGTCGCTGGAGCGAACGGCTCTTTGCAGTTCCTCGATCAGGAACTCGGTCATTTGCCTCTATCCAGTGCGATGTTACTCGCCCCAAGGCCAAAGTGTATTTGTTGCCATTTCGGTTCGCAAGCGGTCAGGCTGGCGCACGCCCCCCATACGCAGCGCCATCACACATGTCTTTGCGTGCTTTGTGCTCTTTGTGCGCTTCGTGTTGAATTCCTTCCTTCCGACTGGCACGCTACCTGCGGTGAGTGCCTCTCGGAAGACAATACCCCCAGGCGCGAGATTGCTTCGTCGCTGCGCTCCTCGCAATGACAGGCAAAGGTGGAGTACGCAATGACCGAACCCTGTGACCTGACCGCCATCGAAGCGCGCCGCCTCATCGGCCAGAAGAAACTCGCCCCCACCGAACTGCTGGCAAGCTGCATCGCCCGCATCGAAGCGGTGGACCCCGCGGTCAACGCCATGGTCGCACGCGACTTCGATCGCGCGCGCGTCGCTGCGAAATCCGCCGATGCGGCCGTGACGCGCGGCGACGACCTGCCGCCGCTGCACGGGTTGCCGATCGGCATCAAGGACCTGCAGGAAACCGAGGGTCTGCGCACCACGTTCGGCAGCCCGATCTTCCGCGACCACATCCCCGCCACCGATGAACGCCTGGTCGCCGCGGTGCGCGCAGCGGGCGCCATCGTCCTCGGCAAGACCAACACGCCGGAATTCGGCGCCGGCGCCAACACGCGCAACGCAGTCTATGGCGCCACCGGCAATCCGTTCGATCCGACGCTTTCGGCCGCCGGCTCGTCCGGTGGTTCGGCCGTGGCGCTGGCCACCGGCATGGTGCCGATTTGCTCCGGCTCCGACACCGGCGGCTCCTTGCGCAATCCCGCCGCGTTCTCCGGCATCGCCGGCTTCCGTCCCACCCCTGGCTTGGTCGCCAACGAAAGGCGTGGCCTGGGCTGGAACAATCTGTCGGTTGCTGGGCCGATGGCCCGCACCGTGCCCGATCTGTGTCTGCTGCTGTCGACCATGGTCAGCGACGATCCCCGCGATCCGCTGGCCACAACGGTGCACGGCCAAATGGTGCGTCGGCCGGAGGACTTCGCGGTGCCGAAGCGCATCGATCTGTCCCGCCTGCGCGTCGCGATCACCGCGGATTTCGGCTTCGCCCCGACCGAACGGCACATCGCGGAAGTGTTTGCGGAGCAGACCGGCCTGTTCCGGCACGTCTTCGCCCGCGCCGAGAACACCACCCCGGATTGTTCCGGTGCCGACGACGCATTCGAGGTACTGCGCTCCCTCGGCTTCCTGGCGAGCCACGTCGAGAAAGTGCGTACCCGCCCGCAGGATGTCGGGCCGAATGTTCGCGCCAATGTCGAGGAAGGCCTGCGCTACACAGCCGCCGATGTCGCGCGGGCACAGTCGCTGCAAACCGCGTTGTATCGCCGCTGGCAGGACTTCTTTCGCGACTGGGATGTGATCCTGACCCCGTCGATCACCATAAGCCCGCGTTCATGGCGCGAGCTCTACCCGGCCGAGATCGACGGCAAGCAGACCCGCACATACTTCCATTGGCTGGCGCTTGCCTACGCCGTGACGCTGCCGGGTCATCCCGCCGTGTCGTTGCCGGTGGGCCTCGATCGGCATGGCATGCCGTTCGGCTTGCAGATCGTCGGTCCGCGCGGCGGCGATGCGTTCGTGCTTTCGATTGCCGCCGAACTGGAGGCGCTGCTGGCGGGCGATGTGCGCACCGCGCGTCCGGTCCCTGATCTCGCGCGGCTGAAATCGGCGCGGCCGATCAGCGAGATGCCAGGCTTCCTGGGGTTCGACTGACGTGGCCCCTGGTGGATCGGCACAGCGGGCCTGGACCTTCCAGGCACCACCGTTCACTCTAGAACCAGTGGCCAGTTGCACCCGAGACAGAAGTTCCACGACCAGACGGACGCCAAGGCGGTACTCAATGCGGGCACCCCCGGTCATGCAGAGTTCCCCGTATAGGATACCAGCGCCGCATCGTCTCCCTCGAGTGCCGCCGACGACACGATGATCCCTGGCTGGTCCATGCCGGGCTGGTAGGTCGCCCCAGGCTTTTTCGGGGTCCAATCGGCCAGCCTGATCAACCTCGCGAGTTGGAGCTGTCGGTCCTCCAGCGTGATCCCTGCCGGCGAGCTGACCGCGACCTGCGCGTTGCAGTCGTAAAAGACGACCGAGCCAGAGTCGCAGAACGGCAGCAGGTCGGGGGTCGTCGGCTGGGTTGGCCGCTCCACGATCCACTCCGCGGTCTTACCCTCCACCGTCACGGCGTGGTTGGGATTCGGCCATGATGGCGTCGGCGGGGTCAAATCGAAAGGCGGGAACACCTGGCCCAAGGACTGATTCTTGAGAAAGAATCTGACCGTGCTGTCATTGAGCACGTTCAACTGCGCATAGATGAGGTCGCCGGGCTGAACCGGAAACAGACTTTGCGGGATGTCGATCGGATGATTGAACGGATCGTCCTTAAGCCACCACTGCCACCATGCACCCACGGTCACGCTCAGGTCGCCCGGGTTGCTGGTGTCCTTCGGCACCGAGACGCAATGCGCGGTGCCGATCTGCGGGAGCGAAAGACTCCCCGGGTCGTGACCGTCCAGCCCGATCCAGGCGCTCGAGAAATAGTCGCCAACTAGCCATGCGCCGCCGGAGGCGGACGGCGGCGGAGGATAGGGGCGCGGCACGATCCAGGTGGCCTGAAGCAGTACGTACCCCTCGTCGGGATTGTTCCTGACACATGCGCCCGACCAGTTGCCGCTCACCTCCTGGGTCGGTGCGAGGCCGCTCAGGAACTGGTGCTGCCGACGGGTGCGGGAGATCGTGAACAGCTTCGTTAGATCCGCAACCAATCCCGGTAGCACCTCGGGCAGGACAAACCGCAAGGGCGGTGACATCGCCCGCCGCCAGTTTGCGTACGCGCGCGGATTGGTCGTGCGATCGGGACGCGGCGGCAGCTTGAATAGCTCGAGCTCCCCTTGCGTTGCCGCCAGCGGGTCGAAGCCCGGCGGCGGTGACGCCTTGGCGAACGTCACCCGCTTATTGAGTTCTACCCAGACCCGTTCGTAGAGTGGTTCCCAGGCCTTGTCCTGACCGGGATCACGCTCTCGCCGCTCGTCTGAAGCTTGGGTCACGGCTGCGGATTCCATTCTAGCGTTGCCTGCTTGACCGCGTCCTTCAGCCTCTGCATCTTCGGGTTCACCGCCACCAGATCGGCGCTCAACTGCGTGAAGATATCATCGGCCAGCTTGGCCCCCTGTTCGCTGTCGCTCTTGTAGTGGAAGCCTGCGATCTCGCGGTTGCGCGCGATGCGGGCTGCGAGCGCCTTCAGGTTGGTCTCCATGATCGCTGCATTCGCACCGGAAAGCCCACCGGAAACCGCAGCGGAAACCGCACCGTCAAGGACGAGGCCGACACAGTTGGCCATCAGGCGGGCCTGCGTGGCGTGCCCGCTCGGGTAGGATGCATGGCCCGGCGCCTCAAAGGGCGGCAGCAGCGGCGGGCAGAGCTGCGCCGGCCGCTGGCGCTTGTACAGACCCTTGAAGTGCATGGCCGCGAACAGCGCGATCTGGCTGGCCGAGTACAGCACCCTGTGGGTGTTGGGGTGGGAATGCGGCGAGGCGTTCAGCAATCCCATGAAGTAGCTGACGAACTCATCCTTTTGGGCGAGGATCTCGCCCAGTGCATCGGGCCGTTCGAGCCTCGCCAGCAGCACCAAGGCCGCGATCTCCAGCTGCGTGTTGAAGGTGGTGGGGTCTTTCATCGTGATCTCATTTGGACCGCTCGGCTTCGTCATATCTGGCCAGAGCGTCGTGACGAACTCCGTCAGCACGCGCCAGGCGAACCAATAGGCACCCCAGTCCCTATCCGGATAGCCCTTGTCGGTCGGCGCGAGGGGACTGTCGTCGACATTCGGATCGTCCACGAGCGGGTAGTTCACCCGATTGGCGAATGCCCAGTCGCCGCCCGGATCCCCGATGTTTCCTGCGTTGCCGGTATTGCCCGTATTGCCGGTATTCCCCGTGTTGCCGGAGTTGCCCGTATTGCCGCCCATGATCTTTATCCTTTCTTGCTGCCCATTCGCACGAGATGGGCAGGGTTGCCGCCAGAGGGTCGCGGGTCAGTTTCTTATTGACGCGTCTCGATCTGATCCCGTCTGTGAGTCCGTTCACACCTCCGCGCCACTTTTCCTCCGGCGATCGCGCCTTACTCCGGCAGTCCCGCCGCGCGCAGGCGGCCGAGCCAGGCTGCCAGCGCGTCGCCCTTGAAGGGGCACAACTTCTCGTAGCGGCTCATCCGGAAGTTGGGCTGCACGCGGATCAGTTGCTGCCCAGCAGCGAGCGCCTCTTCCTCCTTGCCGAGCGCCATCAGGCTGGTGATCAGGGTGCGCAGGCTGAACGCCACCGCCCCGTTGCGCCCGACCGCGCGGCGCGCCCAGATCGCCGCCTCTTCATAGTTGCCATTGACATAATGGGCCTGGCCCAGGATTGCCTCGTGCCAGAACCGATAGGCGTCCTGCGGCGCCAGCCGTATCCCTCGCTCAGCCCGCTCCACCGCCAGCGGTCCGTTACCGATATAACCGCAGGTCGCGCTGCTCATTGTCCATGCAACGGGCGAGTTCGGCCCCGCCTCGATCGCGCGATCGAGGAACAGCATGGCACGCTCATAATCACGTAGTAAGAACGATTGCACATGGCCATAGATCGCCAGTGCCAGCGGGTCGTTTTCGTTCAGCCGGATCGCCACGTTGGCGAGCCGCGCGGCCTCCAGTGCATCGGCCTCGGGATTGGTCGAGCGGCCCTCGCCAACATGGAGCACGTACCAGAAGGCGGCATAGGAATGCGCCGGCGCATAGAATGGGTCGTGCGTCATCGCTTGTTGCAGCAGGCCACGCGCCCGGGCATGGGATTCGTCATTCATCCGGTACAGATGGTCCAGCGCCTGCAGCAGGAAGTCATAGGCAGTCATGTTCTGCGGGTGCTTGCGCTGCGCGCGCTGCAACTCGCGCTCGAGCACATGCGGAGCGATCGTGCTGACGACGCTGGCCGAGATGCGGTCCTGCAGGGCGAAGAGGTCGCCGAGCTCGCCCTCGTACTTGTCGGAACGGATGATTGCGCCGGTCTCGGTGTCGCTCAGCTCGGTGGCGATTCGCAGCCGCCCGGCTTCGCGGCGGACCGAGCCGTACAGTACGTAGCGCACCCCCAGGGCCCGGCCGATCGCCCGCGTGTCGACCGTCTCCCCGCCATAGCCGAGCGTGGAGCCGCGCGAAATCACGAACAGCTCCTTCAACCCGGCGAGGGCGTAGATGATGTCGTCGACGATGCCGTCGGCGAAATACGCCTCTTCAGGGTCGGTCTGATCCTTCCGGAACGGCAGCACCGCGATTGACGGCCGTCCGTCCGCTCCCGGCGCCGTGTCGCCCACCAGCCGTGCCTCAGTGCCATCCACGTGCAAGGTGAACATGCGAACCGGGCGGGCCATGTTGTGCAGATAGAGGTCGCCGAGGTCTACCGTGCGGATCATCGGGTCGGCGCCGATCTGCTCCGCCACGATGCCAGTCACCGCGATCCCGCCAGGCTCGGCGTAGGTCTGCAGCCGGGCAGCGATGTTCACCGCATCGCCGTAGATGTCGGCCTCTTCGACGATGACGTCGCCGACATTCATCCCCATGCGCATGCTGATGCGCTGGTTCGGCGTCTCGTCCGCCTCGGCCGCGGCTATGGCGCGCTGCATCTCCAGCGCACAGGAGATTGCCGAACCCGCGTCGTCGAAGATTGCCAGGAATCCGTCGCCGGTGTTCTTGATCAGGGTTCCGCGGCAGGCAGCAATGCGCGGGCCGAACTCCATCGTACGCAGCCGCATGAGTCGCGCGTAGGTGCCGCGTTCGTCCGCCGCCATCAGCCGGCTGAAGCCGACCACATCGGCGGCGAGGATGGCACACGTCCGGTGCTCGGTCTGCGTGCTATTCATCGCGTCCCGCGGTGAGCATTACTGCATCCATTAATCCAGTCTAACATGCTGGGGTATGTGAATAAACCAACGCTCCTCAGATGCTCGGGCGGACGCCGACAGCCGCGGAACGTCCACCGTCAGACCCAAGCGGCACACCGGTGACGGCCTAGCGGAGCGCGCCTGGAGCGCATTGGTTCAAACAGGAAGCAGCCTGACGAAAGTGAGGCCCGTTCCCAGGCCGTCATGCCCCAGCTTGGCCGGACCATTACGGGGAAGGGACACTCGGCGCCGAGCGGATTATGCGCTCCAGTCAGCTTGAACGTGCTCTAACAGGCGGTTGACACAGCCTCCATCACCAGCCGGATGAACCCGTCGACCGACGTGGGGTCCATCCAGCGCATCACAGCGACCAGGTCATTCGCCGGATCAATCCAGGTGATGTTGCCGCCGGCACCGGAGGCGAAGAAGCTCGCCTCGGTCGCACTCGGATAACGCTTCCGGCCGGTGTTTAGCCACCACAGCAACCCATAATTCGGATTGAGCGGGCACGGCGTCAGCGACTCCGCGATCCAACTCTCCGGCAGCAGGCGCTGTCCCTCCCACACACCACGATGCAGCATCAGCAGACCGATGCGTGCCTGGTCCTCGGCGTGGATCGCGACGCCGCCACCCCAGTGACTGCCGCCGGACACCGACTCGATCATCCGCCCGTCGATCTCCACCATCGACGTGCGATAGCCGTGCCAGCTCCATTCGTTCGAGGCGCCGATCGGGCGCATGACGCGTTCGGCGAACACCTCCGGCAGCTTCCGACGGAAACGGCGCAGCAGCGCGAGCGCCAAGCGGTTCACCCGCACGTCGTTGTATTCCCAGAAACTGCCGGGCGCCTGCAACGGCCGCGCATCGCCTTTGCGGCCCTTTCCCTCCACAGCGAGATTGCGGTTGCGGTCGATGATGTCCGACTTGCCGAACAGCGAACCTTCCCACTCGGAGGTCTGCTGCAGCAGATGCCGCCAGGTGATGGCGCCGTTGTGCGGGCCCGCGAACCCGCCGTCGTCCACTGTCCTCGCAACCGGTTCGTCGATCTCGGGAATCAGCCCGTCGGCCACGGCAACGCCGGCGAGCAGGCTGAGATAACTCTTGGCGACCGAGAAGGTGAAATCGACCTGCCGCGTGTCACCCCAGCGCGCGACCACAGCCGCACCGCGCAGGATCAGCCCGTTCGGCCCGCCACGCGGACGGATCGGGCCGAGGATTTCGTTGTACGGCGGCGGCTCGAAGAAGCCAGCCTCGATATGCGCGCGCAGATCGCGTGGCCATGGCGTCTCGTGCGACACGGCATAGCGCACCGCTTCATCCAGTGCTGGCATGACGTCTCCTTCCGGCGTTGCCGAGCGGGATACCACATCGACCGCAGGGCGCGCATACTCCCCCGAGGAATCGCCCATCGCGGAACCAACCGCAGGGCGGGGCAACGGGACCGGGAGACGCCTGTGGCGAGGCTTGAGCGCGACGCGAAACGTGCGGCCCTGCTGGCGAGTTCGCTGTTTGACGCCATGCAGCCGGCAGAACTGGACGAGATCCTGAAGTTCGCCTCCGAGCGGCGCTTTCGCCGCGGCCAGACGATCTTCCAGCGGGGCGACAATGGCTCCGCGCTGATGGCGGTGCTGCGCGGCCGCGTGCGAATCAGCTCCGTCTCCGGCGACGGCAAGGAAGTCACGCTGAACGTCATCAACCCGGGTGAGATATTCGGCGAGATCGCGCTACTGGACGGTCAACCGCGCAGCGCCGACGCGTCGGCAATCGAGGACACGCTGCTGCTGGTGGTGGAGCGGCGGCACTTCCTGCCCTTCCTGCGACAGAACGAGGACCTGTTCCTGCGCCTGCTCTCGGTGCTGTGCAGCCGGCTGCGGCGAACCAGCACGGCGCTGGAGGAGATCGCCCTGTTCGATCTCCCCGTCCGCCTGGCGCGCGTGTTGCTGAAGCTCGCGGAGGATTATGGCAGGCCGGGTTCCGCCGGTACCCGCATCGATCTGAAGCTGTCGCAGCGCGATCTCAGCAACATTGTCGCCTCGTCGCGCGAGAGCGTGAACAAGCAGTTGCGCGCATGGCGGGAAAATAACGTGGTGGACATGGAAGACGGCTTCATCGTGCTACGCCGGCCAGCCGAACTGAAGCGGCTGACCGATGTCCGGTGATGCTTGAAGAAGCGGTGACGCAGCCTGCTGCCTGGGACATTGACACGGCGCGGCGCAAGTCGGTGTTCTGACCGTATGCGGATGGCACCCGGCAGACGCCTGACTGTCGCTGGCTTGGTCTCGCTGCTGCTGGCCGGGCCGGCGGTAGCCGAGGGCGGGATCGCGGCTCAGAGCCGGTTCTTCGTGACCAGCGATGGGGTGCGGCTGCACTACCTGGAGGCGGGGCCGCGCACCGGTCATACCATCGTCTTTGTGCCAGGCTGGACCATGCCCGCCTGGATCTGGGGGCCGCAGATTCAGGCCTTCGCCCACCGCTATCACGTCGTGGCGTTCGATCCGCGCGGCCAGGGCGATTCGGATGTGCCGTCATCCGGTTACGAGCCGGGCCGGCGCGGGCAGGATATTGCCGAGCTGATCGCGAATCTGGAGCCCGTGCCGGCGCTTCTGGTAGGCTGGTCGTTGGGCGTGCTCGACACGCTCGCCTATGTGCACAGCCATGGCGATCTGAAGCTGGCCGGGCTCGTGCTGGTGGACAATTCGGTGGGCGAGTAGCCGCCGCCGCCGCCCGCGCCAAGGCATCACGTCGCGCCGGTGCTGCCACACGCCGTGGCGATGCAGCACTTCGTGACAGGCATGTTCCGCCGCAGGCAGAGCGAAGCCTATCTGGACAGGCTCACGGAGGCGACGCTGCGCATGCCGGAACCCGCCAGCAGGGCGCTGCTGGCCTATCCGCTGCCGCGCACCTACTGGCGTGACACGCTGTATTCCACCAGCAAGCCGGTGCTGTACGTGGTGCGGCCAGGTTGGCTGTCGGAGCAGGCGGCGAATCTGGCGCGCAACCGGCCAGGGACCCAGATCGCGGTGTTCGGCGACGCCGGCCACGCGCTGTTCGTCGACGACGCCGCGCGCTTCAACGTGCTGCTGGCAGGTTTCCTGGCGCGGACCGTCTGGCCGTGAGGTCGCGCACCACCCTGGTGCCACTGTTCCTCGTATCGCTGGCGGCGGTGGGATACGAGACGGCGCTCACCCGGTATTTCGCCGTCGCCAAGTGGTCCGAGTATGGCTACTGGGTCATTTCCATCGTCATGGTGGGGTTCGCGCTGAGCGGCGTGATCCTGGCGCTGTTCCGGGACGCCTTCGCGCGCAACGGCGCGGTGCTGCTGGCGGGGCTGCCGGCGCTGCTGGTGGCCTCCGCGGCGATAGGGTTCCACTTCACCGCGACCAATCCGTTCAACCCGCTGCAATTGCAGAACCCGGCGACCTGGGTGCCGCAGCTCTGGAACATCGCCGGCTACTACGCCTGCCTGTTGCCGTTCTTCTTTTTGGCCGGCGTGTTCATCAGCCTGAGCTTCGTGCTGAATGCCGAACGCATCGGCGTGGTCTACGGCTATGACCTGACCGGTGCGGGCGCCGGTGCGGCCGCCGTGCTGGCGGCGATGTTCGTGGTGCACGCATTCTTCCTCGTGCCGCTGCTGCTGGTCCCGCTGGCGGCGAGTGCGTGGTTCGTGGCGGGCCGCTGGCGCTGGACGGGCGCGGCGGCAGCCGGCGTGGCACTGCTCGGCGCCGAGGCGCTGCTGCTGCTCGACAACCAGGCGCAGTTCAATGACTTCAAGGCGATCTATGCGCCGCTGCACACGCCTGATGCGCGCACGGTGGCCGGCGTGCTGTCGCCGCGTGGCGACTACGAGTTGCTGGACGATTTCACTGAACGGGTCGACACCGACATTTCCAACAACGCCGGCATGCTGGGCGTGCCGGGTCCGCCGCAGACCTTCGGCCTGTATCGCGATGGCAACCGGGTCGCGGCGCTTCCCAGGCCGGGACCGCTGGATGTCGGCTATGCGGCCGCTGCGCTGGACGCGCTGCCCTACCGCCTGATCCCGCACGCAAGCGTGTTGCTGGCCGGCGCCTCGGGAGGCTTCCGCATCGCCGAGATCCTGGCGCTTGATGCCGCACTCGTGCACGTGCTGGAGCCTGAGCCGGTCCTGTTGCGGGCGCTGCAACAGGGGCTGGGGCCGTCGCCCGCCTGGGCCGCCGATCCGCGCGTGAGCCTCTCGGGTGAGGGACCGGTTGCGGCGACCCGGCATGGCGGCCCTTATGACGTGGTCGATCTGTCGGCCGACTTCCTCGATGCCGCCGAGGCGAATGCAACCGCATTCAGTGTTCAGGCCATCGCGGGCTATCTGCGAGCACTGGCGCCGGGGGGAATCGTGTCGATCCCGGTCTCGATCCGCGACTTCCCGGTCTACGCCCTGCGCATGCTGGAGACCGCCCGGGCAGCCTTGCGGGAAGCCGGTATCGGCGACCCGGGAGACCATACGGTTGTCTATCGGTCCGCCTGGGGCGTGCGCATCCTGCTGTCCAACCGCCCCTGGGATGCCGCGCGGATCGCCACGCTGCGGAAATTCTGCGACGAACGCTCGTTCGACGTATCGTGGTATCCGGGGATCGACCCCGAAGCCGCGCGTGCCGGCATCTACAATGACCTGCCGGCGGTGTCCTTCGCGAGCGGCGAGGTGACCTCCGACGGGCCGGATGATTCGATTGCCGACGAGGCCGGCGCCGTACTGGCGGGTGCAGCCGCTCCGTCGCGTTTGGCCTTCGACCTGGCGCCGATCACGCTGGACCAGCCGTTCTTCTACGCCGTGCTGCGACTGGATCAGCTCGGCACGATCCTGAAACGGATCGAGATCCTGCCCCAGGCGGAGGTCGGAGCGCTGGTCAATCTGGCCGTGCTGGCGCAGGCAGCGGTGATCGCCCTGCTGGTGCTACTGGTGCCGCTTGCCGCGCCGCGCCGGCTGCGTTTGCCGACGGCCGGGCTGTTGCGGCCAATCGTGTATTTCCCGGCGCTGGGCCTTGGCTTCCTGTTCATCGAGATCTTCCTGATCGAGAAGGCGAGCCTCTGGCTGAATGACCGCACTTCCGGCTTCGCCCTGGTGCTGACCGGCATGCTGGTGTTCTCCGGGCTCGGCAGCATGGCAGCCGATCGTCTGGCGGCCACGCCACGCCGCGGCATCGCCATGGCCTGTCTCGTCGTCCTGGCATGGTGCGTCACGGTGCTGCTGGGGTTGCAGCCGGCCATCCTGGCGACGCTGGGCTTGCCCTGGCTGGCGCGGGCGACGCTCGTGCTGGTGGTGGCGGCGCCGGTATCGCTGGCGCTCGGCCTGCCGTTCCCGCTCGGCCTGGCGCGCACCGGGTCCGGCGGGCTCCTGCCCTGGGCCTGGGGGCTGAACGGCGCATTCTCTGTGGTGGCGACGCCACTCGCCAACCTGATTGCGCGTGAGGCCGGGTTCAGCCGGGTTCTGTTGTGCGCCGCGGTATTGTATGTGATCGCGCTGGTGATGTTTCCGGCAACGAGGAAGAGCAGCGCGTGGCAGCTTGTTTCAGTACGATCACGCGCCGCGGAGTGATCTCCGCCGCCGGCGCGCTTTGCCTGGCACGGCCAGGGCGCACCGCCCCGGCCTGGACGCGGTCCGCTTACGAGACGGCGATGACGGCCTCCGGCCGCCCGGTGAGCCTGACCGATGCGCAATTCGACGCCATCCAGAGGCGCAAGCAGGCGGCGCTGAAGCGGATCGATGCCTATCTGAAGGAGCGCCTGGGTGCCGCCGATCCGACCGTGATGGCGGCGTTCGAGGCGGTGCCGCGCGAGTATTTTCACTACCTGTATTCCGAGCACCGGGCCACGCCCGGCGACGCCTATGAGGACACGCCGAAGCCCTGGGGCCTGGGCTATGGCTCGGCGCTGTCGGACTATCTTGGCCAAGCTTACATGACGCAGGTCTGCAAGCCGACGACCGAGGACGTGACGCTGGAGATCGGCACCGGCAGCGGCTTCCAGAGCGCGCTGCTGTCGCGGATCGTCAAGCAGGCCTATTCGGTCGAGATCATCGAACCGCTGGGCAAGGCGGTGAGCAGGATTTTCGCCCCGCTCGGCTATGACAATGTCCATACGCGTGTGGGCGACGGCTATTACGGCTGGCCGGAGGTGCAGGGCGGCTTCGACATCATCATCGTGACGTGCGCGGCACAGTACGCGCCGCCCGATCTGTTCAAGCAGATGAAGCCTGGCGGGCGGCTGGTGATCCCGATCGGTCAGCCGTTCAAGCGTGGCCAGGTTCTCTACATCTACACCAAGGATGCCGAGGGCAAGATCCACTCGAAGCGCGACATGGGCGTCTTCTTCATTCCGATGACCGGCGCGATCGCCAAGACCCCGGCGCCGCATGGTGCGCCGACGGCGGCAGCCATCACGCCGGCGTCGGCCGATGCGGAGAAGCCGACGGGCAACTGATACCAACCGCCCGAATCAATGACCCTTGGTCAGCGCTCGCTTTTCCCGTCATGGCCGGGCTTGTCCCGGCCATCCGTCGTGGCACGGTGCCACCACTGATGGCCGGGACAAGACCCTATGCAGGTGTGGATGGCGGCCTGACGCGGAAGCGGATTGAGTTGCCTTTCCACCTTGCAAGGGAGGCAACCGATGGCGAACACCGACCAACCTCGCGCCTGCGAGACCACCATCCA
>JBGPND010000127.1:0-15209 GCA_041487355.1 Acetobacteraceae bacterium
CCTGCTACGAGCGAAGGCTCTTCGGACGGTCGATGCTCTCTGGAAGGCGCTCGGGTCCATCACCGACTGCGTGTCGCCACAGGAGTGCAAAAACTTCATCCGCCATGCCGGTTATTTCCAGTCATGATGAAAGCGCTCTAGAACAGCCGCTGCGTCGCGATCCTGGCACCTTCCGCCATCGCCGCCAGCTTTGCCCACACCACATCGTCCGCCACGCGACCGCGGCCGGCCGACGTGTCGAAGCCGCAATCGGTGCCGGCCAGCACACGCCGCGGATCGCCCACCGCGCGCGCCACCTGCTCGATGCGGTCCGCCACCACCTCGGGATGCTCGACGAAATTGGTCAGCGGATCGATCACGCCGGCGACGATGACCTGATCGTCGTCGAGCGGCAGCTCCTTCAGGCAGCGATACTCGTGCGCATGCCGCGGGTTGGCGAAGGGCAGCACGAAGCCGCCCACCTTCGCCTGCCTGATCGCCGGCAGTATCTCGGGCAGCGCCACGTCGCAATCATGCGGCCCTTCGTAATTCCCCCAGCATGCGTGCAGGCGCACCCGATCGCGCGGGATATTGACGAGCGCCCGGTTGATCGTCGCAACCACGCGCTCGACGAAATCGACGAAGTCGGCCAGCGGCCGGTCCTGATAGGAGAGATGCCGTTCCATCGCTAGGTCCGGCGCGTCGATCTGCAGCAGGAAGCCGTGCGCTACGATCGTCTCGTATTCCACCTGCAGCGCGCGGCCGAGCGCATCCAGATAGGCGTCCTCGCTGTTGTACCAGGCATTGCGCATTGCCGCGGCGATGATGCCGGGCGAGGGCGCGGTCATGAACGGTTCGGCGAAGCCGCCCTGCGCCGCATCCAGCGCGGCGCGGAAATCCTTGCACTCGGCTTCCACCAGCGCACGGTCGAGATAGCGCACCTCGCCCACGGCTTCCGGCACGCCTCCGGTGTTGCTGATCGACTCATTCACGGCGTCGTGCGCCGCCTTCCAGGCGCTGAACGCGGGGTAGTGCGTGACATCGGCGAACACCCTGCGCGCCCAGCCACCGCCGAAGCCGCTCATGCGATGGCGGACATACAGGAAGAACGCCTCGCGCTGCTGCTCGCCGTTGTTGCCGACATCCACGCCGGCGGCGATCTGCTTCGCCACAACGTCGCGCACCGCCAGCTTGCCCACGGCGTCCAGCACCGCGGGATCGATCGCTTCGCCGCGCGAGCGCTGGACGTAGAGCGCGGTCAGTTCGGCAGGCCGCGGCAGGCTGCCGGTGTGTGTGGTCAGGATGCGGTCCTGGCTCGTGAGCATCGTCGTTCCCTCCCTGTCGCGCGATGCTCAGATGCGTCCACGGCGGTGTCAAATGCCGGTGTCGCCGGGCTGGTGACCCATGGGTCCCCGCTTGCGCGGGGATGACAACCTATTGAAACTGTCAGCTTTTTTTCGTCACCCCTGCGCAGCGGGGCCCAGGATGTTGCGGGAATAGCGATCGGAGCGGTTTCTTTCACACGCTCGCAACGCGGGCATGACGACAACGAAAGCGGGATCGTGCCGCCAAATCCAATAGCTCTGGCCCCTGGCTAGGCCCCCATCGCCTGCTCGAACACGCCGGTGTAGCCGAACAGGCCGACGGCACCGCCGGTGTGCAGGAACACCACAGTCTCGCCTTTGCCGATCTCGCCCTTGCGGATCAGGTCGATCAGCCCGGCCATCGCCTTGCCGGAATACACCGGATCGAGCAGCACGCCCTCCAGCCGCGCCAGCATCAGCACCGCCTCGGTCATGCCGGGTGTCGGCTGACCGTAACCGGGGCCGACATAGTCGCAATTCGCCACCACCGCCGAACGCGCGACGCCGCCCCGCACACCGACATAGTCCGCGGTGGCTTCCGCCAGGCGGTGCACATTGGCCTCCTGCCGGTCCTTCGGCAGCCGCACGCCGATGCCGAGCACGGGCACGCCGGCGTTCATGCCTTCCAGTCCGACAACCAGACCGGCCTGCGTCCCTGCGCTGCCGGTGGCGGTCACCACGCGGTCGATCTTCAGGCCCATCTCGTCGGCCTGCTGCATCAGCTCCTGCGCGCAGGAGACGTAGCCCAGCGCGCCCACCCGGTTGGAGCCGCCGCCCGGGATCACGTACGGCTTCTCGCCAGCCGCCCGCAGCGCTTCGCCCTTCGCCTCGGCCTCGGCGTTCATGTCCGTCCCGCCGGGGCGGTATTCGATCGCCACGTCGAACAGCCGGTCCAGCAGCACGTTGCCGCTGTTCAGGTAGTCACGGTCGTTGGTGTCGATGCGGTGCTCCAGCAACGCGGTGCACTTCAGGCCAAACCGCTTCGCCACGGCGGCGGTCTGGCGCACATGGTTGGACTGCACGGCACCCTGCGTCACCAGATGGTCGGCGCCCTGCGCCTTTGCCTCGCCCACCAGGAACTCCAGTTTTCGAATTTTATTGCCACCGGTCGCCACCACCGTGCAGTCGTCGCGCTTGATCCAGATGTCCGGTCCGCCAAGATGCCGGCTCAGGTTCGCCAGGGGCTCCAGCGGCGTGGGGGTGGGGAACAGACGGACGCGGGGGAAACGAGCGAGGTGCATGAAATCTCCTGCCAAGGGCGCGGGCGGCCTGTAATGTTCCCCATCCTGCCGCGTCGGACAATGCGGGAGGTGGCCGGCAGGCTGCGTCACGTCACGGTGACAAAGCGCACGGACACCCCAGATCGGGCTTACTTCGAATGGTGGAGAGACACATGCACATCCTGCGAGGCCGTGGCTGGGAGCTGCCGGAGCGGCTGGTGACACCGGAGGCGCTGGTGATGAGCCGCCGTGCCGCGCTGGCGGGTGCCGGCTCGCTAACCCTCGCCGGGCCCGCTTGGGCGCAGCAGGACGGCGGCCCCGCGCGCAACCCGACATACGAGGCGGGCCGCGACATCACGCCGGAGAAATACGCGACGACTTACAACAACTATTACGAATACAGCGAAAGCAAGAACCTGTGGGAGGACGCTCAGACGCTGAAGCAGCGTCCCTGGACGATCAGGCTGGAGGGCCAGCTCAAGGAGCCGCGCACCATCGACATCGATGAGCTGCTGAAGCAGGTGCAGCTCGAGGAGCGCGTCTACCGTCATCGCTGCGTCGAAGCCTGGGCGATGACCGTGCCGTGGACCGGCTTTCCGCTCAGCCAGTTGCTGAAGATCGCCGAACCGCTGGGATCGGCGAAATACGTCGTGTTCGAGACGGCGCAGGACAAGACGATGCCCGGCCTGCGCTCGCCGGTCTATCCCTGGCCCTATATCGAGGGCCTGGCGATCGACGAGGCGGCCAACGACCTGGCATTCATCTCGACCGGGCTCTACGGCAAGTCCCTGCCGCCGCAGAACGGTGGGCCGATCCGCCTGACACTGCCCTGGAAATACGGCTTCAAATCTGCCAAGGCGCTGGCGAAGATCAGCTTCACCGACAAGCGGCCGGTCAACTTCTGGCAGGCCATCCAGCCGGCGGAATACGGCTTCTGGGCCAACGTGAACCCGGCCGTGTCGCACCCACGCTGGAGCCAGGCGCGCGAGCGCCTGCTGGGCAACAACGAGATGGTGCCAACGCAGATTTACAACGGCTATGGTGAGTTCGTAGCCTCGCTGTATACCGACCGGAAGAACGAGAAGCTGTTCATGTGATTGCCCAACGGGTCCTTGCCGTGCTGGCTGCCATGCTGCTGGTCGGAGCCGTCGCCCTGGCGATGCTCGGCCCGCCATCGGTGCCGCTCGGCCAGGCGCTGTTCATGCTCGATCACGATCTGATGAACGCCCTGCGCAGCGGCATCGAGAAGCACCTGCCGGCATGGCTGTGGGACTACGTGGCGGTGCCGCTGATGCTGCGCCCCGCCTGGCTGGTGCCGGCCGCCATGGGGCTGATCTGCGCCGGCATGTCGTTGTCGCTGTCCACCCGGAAGTCGGCCCATCGGTCACACCGGCGGAGCTAACAGCAGCTCCCCATCGTCATGGCCTGCGGAGGCAGGCCACCCACGAATTTTTCCTCGCCGCATCAAGGAAGTCGTGGATAGCCTGCCTCCGCAGGCCATGACGGCACAGCACACTCTGCCGTCAGTTCACCCGCCGTTCCTGGCCTTCCCAGAACGGGCGGCGCAGTTCGCGCTTCAGGATCTTGCCGGCGCCCGACATCGGCATCGGCGCATCCCGCACCTCGACGCTGCGCGGGCATTTGTAGCCGGCGATCCGCTGGTGGCAGAACGCAATCAGTTCGTCCGCCGCCACCATTGCGCCGGGCTTCGGCACGATCACCGCATGCACCGCCTCGCCCCATCGCTCGCTCGGGACGCCAATCACCGCGCATTGCGCCACCGCAGGATGCTGCGCCACGACGTTTTCGACCTCGGCGGAATACACGTTCTCGCCGCCGGAGATGATCATGTCCTTGATGCGGTCCACCACATAGACGAACCCGTCCGCATCCATGTGGCCGCCGTCGCCGGTGTGCATCCAGCCATCGACCACGGCCTTCGCGGTCTCCTCGGGGCGCTCCCAGTAGCCCATCATCACCACGTCGCCGCTGGCGCAGATCTCGCCCACCGTGCCGGGCGGCAGCGGGTTGTCGGACGCATCGACAATGCGCACCAGCACGCCGAAGGTCGCGCGCCCGCCGGAGCGGTGCCGCCCCAGCTTGCGGCCTTCGCCCGCCTGCTCGCGATGGTGCAGGATGGTCGCCACCGGCGACAGCTCCGTCATGCCGTAGGCCTGGACGAACTGCGCGTTCGGCAACGCCGCGACGGCACGGTCGAGCAGGGCTTCGCTCATGGGCGATGCGCCGAACACGATGCGTCGCAGCGCGGACAGGTCGTGCGAGCGGATCGCCGGGTGGTCCACCAGCATCTGGATCATGGTGGGCACCAGCAGGATCTCGTTGACCCGGTAGCGCTCCACCGCCTGCATCACAGCCTCGGGGCTGAATGCGCGGATCACCACATTGGTGCCGCCGCTCAGCATGAGCGCATACATCGCCGCGCCGTTGGCGAGGTGGAACATCGGCGCGGCGTGCAGATAGACCGCATCTCCCGGGAACAGCCCTTCGGCGAGCACATTGAACGCATCGGCCATCAGGTTGCCGTGGCTGAGCATCACGCCCTTCGAACGCCCGGTGGTGCCGCCGGTGTAGAAGATGCCGGCGAGATCGCCTGATCCGCGCATCGCGTCGGGCACCGGCGCTGCCGCCTCGACCAGCGCCTCGTAGCTCGCCATGCAAGCGGGGGCCGCGCCGTCGTCGGCATGGATCAGCTGCAGCGTGCCGAGGCTCTGCGCCAGCTTGCCCCCGAGTTCGGCGAACGCCGCATCGACGATCAGCGCCCGCGGCCGGCAGTCGCGCAACACGTCCTCGTTCTCCGTCGCGCTCCAGCGGATATTGAGCGGCACGACCACGGCGCCAGCCCAGGCGACGGCGAGATAGATCTCCAGGTAGCGGTCCTGGTTGAGCATCAGCACCGCGACCCGGTCGCCGGCGCCGACTCCCATGGCGCGCAGTGCGCCGGCGAAGCGTGCGACGCGATCGCCCACCTCCGACCATGTCCGTTGCCGATCACCGAACATCGTGGCGATTCCGCCTGCGTTGATCCGCAGCGCCCGCCGCAGCCCGTGCGTGACGTTCATGCCTCCCTCCCGCCTGTTCGCCTTGCGGCGGCCTGCGGCCCGGCGATCGGTCGCGTCATTCCGCTTAGGCCAGCCTCGGCATTGGTCGTATCTTCCGCCGTTATCGGTAACACCTCAACACGGAGACGCAGCGCGCTTGAGACGCAGGGATTTTCTGGCCGGCGGTGCGACGGCCGCGGCGGCGCTGGCGTCTCCCGCCTTCTCCGCCGGCTCCGGAGAGGCCGTCGCCGCGCAGGCATGGACACTGGGCGCGGCGCCCAACCGCTATGTCATCCGGCTGCAGGGCGCGGCGCTGACCGGCGACTGCCATGGTCCGGACGCCGATGTGGGCCTGCCGGACGCACCCGCGGATGCCGCGATGGTCGTGGTCGGGCCACGGCGGCAACCCGTGACTTGGAGCGTCGCCACCTCGCACCAACCTGATCCGCTCACGCTGCGGATCGCGCTGACGGCGGTGGAACATCCGCTCATCGCCGACATCGTCTTCGCCATCGACGCGGCCACCGGCCTGCTGAGCCGGACCACAATGCTGCGCCATCTCGGCGTCGGGCCCGCCGTCGACATCATCGCGACCCTGGGCTTCTGGTATCGCATCCATCAACCGGTCGACCGCATGGTGTATCTCGCGGGCGAGTGGGCGCATGAGACGCAGGTGCAGCGCGGCCAAGGCGATGTGCCGCTGGTGCTGGAAAGCCGGGCCGGCAAGACCGGCTTCGAATTCCAGCCCTATGTCGCGCTGCGAGCTGGCGCCACGACCTGGCTGTGCCAGGTCTTCTGGTCAGGCAACTGGAGCTTGCAGGTGGTGCCGGGTGACGGCGGCGCCGTGCTGTCGGGCGGCCTGAACAACTGGCAGTTCCGCCATCGCCTCAGCCCCGGCGGCCAACTGCGTCTCCCCACCGTGCTGTTCGGCCGGTTCGATGGCGACCTGGATGCGGCGACGCGGCATCTGCACGACTATCGCCGCGCGCGCCGGCCCGACCCGGACCAGCCCATCCCGGTGCAGTTCAACAGTTGGTACCCGTATTTCGGCGAGCCGACCTCCGACGCCATGCTGGCTTTCGTGCCGGTGGCGAAGCGCCTGGGCTGCGAGGCCTTCGTGGTCGATGCCGGCTGGTACCGCACCGACGAAGGCGAGTCAGCCGAGGGCTGGCGGGCGCGCACCGGCGACTGGCGCACCAGCCGCATGCGCTTTCCCAATGGACTGCGCGAGGTGAGCGCGGCGTGCCGCGAGCAGGGCATGCGGTTCGGCCTGTGGTTCGAGCCGGAAGTGATCGGGTCGCTGTCCGCCATCCGCCGCGAGCATCCAGAATGGCTGCATCACCTCAACGGCCGGCCGCCGGCCGAGGATGAGCGGGGCATCCTGAACCTCGGCATCCCGGCCGCGCGGCGCCACGTGTTCGAGCGCATCACACGGATTCTTTCCACGGTTGGCGTCGACTGGATGAAGTGGGACTTCAACGAGGACCTGCACGCGGGCGGCTGGGCACCCGGCCTTCCCGCGGTGCTCACCGACCAGGATCCGCTGGTGGCGCATTACGAAGGGCTGTATCGGCTGCAGGATGCGATCCGCCGCTGGTTTCCCGACCTGATCCTGGAGATGTGCGCGAGCGGGGGAGGGCGGATGGACGGCGAGATTCTCGCGCATGCGCATGTCAACTGGATCAGCGACCAGCCGGGTGCGCTGCGCAAGCTGGCGATCCATTTCGGCAGCCAGCTCGCGCATCCGGCGGTCGAGTGCAATGACTGGCTGGTCGAATGGCCGCCCGGCAGCATCGCCGGCTACGACGAGGAGGATGCGGATGGGCTGGATGAGCGGGGCGATCTGCCGTTCCGGCTGCGTGTCGCGATGCTCGGCAGCTTCGGCATCAGTGCGCGGGCGGATCAATGGCCGGAGGCGGATTTCGCCATCGCCACGGCGCATATCGCGCTGTACCGAAAGAAGCTGCGCGCGATCATCCATCACGGCGACCAGTACTTGCTGACCAGGTCGCCGGCGGTGGACGGCAGCGGCGATTGGGCGGCCATCTGGTACGTGGCGAAGGACGGGTTGCACGGCGTGCTGTTCGCCTTCCGGCTGGGCGGTGCGGAGGCGTCACGCTCGTTCCCGCTGCCGGGTCTGGTTGCCGGCCTGCGCTATCGCGTCAGCCGGTTCTCCGGCGCCGTTACGGAGACGATGGCAGACATGCTGATGGCCGGAATGACCGTGGCGGTGCCGGGGCAGTTTCAGTCGGAACTATGTGTGGTCGAGGCTGAGTGATCGGTGCCCCCCTGCTGTCATTGCGAGCGAAGCGAAGCAATCCCGGGCCAATTGCGCACTCGGATCGAGATTGCCGCGTCGCTTCGCTCCTCGCAATGACAGTGTGGCGGGCCGCCACACAATCACTCTACCAGCTGCCGCGCAATCGCGATGACCCGGTGCGCCTCGCTCCACAGGCCGTAGTCATCCAGCGCATCCAACGGCGCCCATACCGCCTCGGTCACGTCGGTGTCGGCAACCGGTTCGCCTGACACCCAGCGCGCTGCGAAGTCGATGATCGTGTAGTGGAAGCGCACCCGGCCCGTTTCATCGCGTCGGATATTGTCGACCGTCGCGGCGAAATGCAGTGGGCCCACTTCGATGCCGGTTTCCTCCAGCAGTTCGCGCCGCCCGGCGTCCTCGGTGGTTTCGCCGAGTTCCTGCGCACCGCCCGGCAGCGTCCACGCACCGATGTTCGGCGGCTTGCCGCGGCGAACCAGCAGGACGGTATCGCCCTTGATGACCACGATCCCGATCCCGACGATTGGCCGAGCGGGATACTCGCGGTCGGTCATTTCGGTGCGGAGCCTGCCCCCGGGCTTGACCCGGGGGGCGCCTCGGCGGGGGCGGCGGGTGGCGGTGCCTTCAGGTCGTCCAGCGCCGGCACCAGCGCCTTCTGCTTCCAGGCGCCGAGCTGATAGGTCCAGCCGGCCAGCCGCGCGTTCACCTTGTCGGCTTCATCCTTGGTCTTGTCGCTGCCCGTGACGGCGAAGCGCGCCCAGATGTCTTTCTCGCCCTTGAACACCGTCACCGTCACCGCAAGCCCGTCGCTGATCGTGTACACCGACTGGCCGACCTTGTCGCCGACGGGATCCTTGTCGGTCTGTACATCCTGGAACGTCAGCAGTTCCAGCCCACGGTCGACGTCGTCCACCTTGTAGTCATCCAGCGGCGGATGGTCCGCGGGCGATTTCAGCACAAGCTTCTGGCCGTCGCGCGCGAGTTCCAGCGTCTCGTCACCATGCGTCACCACCACGCTGGCGATGCGGGTGTGGTCGATGTTCATGATGTCGCGCTCGAGCCAGAGCTGCGGATCGGCATCGACCTGCAGGCTGCCCTCGGCGAGCCAGGTCTGATTGTCGTCCGGACGGCGCACATAGACCTGCTCCGGCACGTTGCCCTGCGTACGCACGCGACGATGGCCGACGATCACCGCAATGATCGGCTTGCCGGATGCGTCGAGCACGCGCAGCAGGTTCGCGGTGGCATCCTTCTGGTTCGGGTCTTCCAGGCCGAGTCGGCTGAACTGCGCGGGGTCGGTGGTGCGCGGTTCCACCAGGCGCAGTTCGGTCAGCGCGGTCAGCATGCCGCGCAGCTTGCTTCCCTGCACCGCATAGCCGCCGCGATCCACCAGGCCCCACGCATCGCCACGCTTGGCGAGCGCCGTCGTCTTGTCCTGGTGGGTGATCTCGATACGGGCCGCCTCCTGCAGCCGCGGCGCCAGGTCGGGGAACATCAGCCTGCCGGCGTTGAACGCCTGTTCCTGACTGGGCTTTTCCGCCGTGCCGAAGTACCAGCCGCCAGCGACCGCAATGACGCCGAGGATCAGCAGGGTGAGCAGCGTGCGCGGTCTCACCGGTGAAACCCTCGCTCTCCGCCGTCATGGCCGTCCCCGGGCTTGACCCGGGGATCAGCCCCATAGGCATCAGGATAAGGGCCGGGGTGGAGGCGAACGTCCTCTCCCCTGTCATGCCCGTCCCCGGACTTGACCCGAGGATCAACCCGGGCATCCGTCCAAGCACCTCTGCCGCGATAGATGGCCGGGTCAAGCCCGGCCATGACGGCTACTATGAGTCTCATGCACGAGCCCTCGGCCATGGCGGCTACCATGGGTCTCATGCGCGTGCCCTCGCGCGACGGCGGCGGCGTACAATGCCGAGTGCGATCGCCACGATGGCCAGCAATGCCGGCACCAGCACGATGTTGCACACGCGGAGTTTGGTCTCCAGGCGGGAGATGTCGCGGTTCAGGTCGAACTGCACGGCGCGCAACTGTTGCCTTGTGTCGACGATGTCCTTGCGCGCCGCATCGATGGCGGCACGCTGCTCCGGCGTGATCACCGCCTGCGCATTGGCCTGCTCGCTGCCGCCACTGGAACCCTGCCGCAGCGTGCGGAGCTGTTTCTCGGTATCGTCCAAATGCTTCTGCAGCGCCTGCTCGGTCTGGCGGAACTTCGCTTCCGCCTCGCTCTGCATCTGGTTCACCAGGATGAACGGATGGCTGGTGTCGCCACGCGAGCGCAGCCCGATCAATGCGTCACCGCCGGCAAGCGTGCCGATCAGGTTGGCGACAAACGGGCCGTTGTCGCTGAACGGCATGGCGGTCTGCTGGCCGAAGAAATCCGAGACGCGCACCCAGAACCGGTCGGCCAGGATGTCGCTGTCGGCCACCACCACGAGATTGGCCGGCCCGTCGGTCTGCGCCTTGTAGTCAGGGAAGTTCTCCGGCCGCTTCTGGTCCTTCGCCAGTTCCGGCGGTCCGGTGAATGCCGATTGCAGCGTGCCGCGGAGCCGTGCCGCGATGACGCGCGGGCCGCCCTCCGGCTTGAAGTCCGCGAGGACCTTTGCGGGGTTCGGCATCTTCACCTGATCGACCGCGATCTCGGCGGACCGCGCGCTGCTGGTCAGCAGTGGCGTGAACTCGATCGACGCATTCGGCGCCTTCCGCAAGGACCCGGCAGACGCCATCGTCACCTGCTGCAGATCGGCGGTGGCAGGATCTTCGTGATTGATGCCGTCGCGGATGTTGAACCAGGCGACGTAGTTCACCGCCTGCACCCGTTCGTCGGGATTGGCCCGCACGCGCCAGGCACCGGTCAGATCGCCGACCACCTTCGTCGGATCGAACACGATGCCCCAGGCATCGAACAGCTTCTTCAGATTGGAGCTGGTATCGGTCGGCGGCATGCCGCTGGGCGACGGGGCGGATGCCATCGCCTCGCTCCACGGATCGACCATCGCCATCAGCCGTCCGCCGCGCATGACGAACTGGTCGATGGCATAGAGCGTGGCGTCCGACAGGTTCTGCGCCTCGGCGACCAGCAGCACCTGGATGTCGGGATCGATCACCTGCGCGTCGATGGCGACCGTCTTCACCTGATTGGTCTGCCGCAGCAGCATCGTCGATGCATAGGGCTGGCCACCCCCGCCGCCCTGACCGCGCATTGCCATCATCATCATGCGTGGATCGCCATCGAGCGGCAGCGACGACATCACGCCGACCACGGAACGCTTCGGGTTGGACAGCTCGTAGACCAGCTTGGTCAGGTCGAATTCGAGGAAGCGCTCGCGCTCCGGCTGGAAGAAGGCGATGGTGCGTTCGTCGTCTTCCAGGTTGCTGCCGGCCAGGCCGAAATACACCTGGACGCCGCCCTGATCGACCGGCACGCCCTGCAGGCCGTAGGCGAGCGCGCGGTCCTCGGTGTCGCTGAACGGCTCCGGATCGTAGAACTCGAGCCTGATCCTGCCACCGGATACCGCGGCGTATTCGCCGAGCATCTCGCGCACATGGTCGGCGTAGGTGCCGTAGACCGGCACGGTGCTGCCCAGCCGGCGCGAGTAGAACAGGCGCAGCGTCACCGGCTCCTTCAGGCCCGACAGGATCTGTCGCGTGCCGGGCGACAGCGTGTAGATGTGGTTGCGCGTCAGGTCGACACGCAAGTCGGCCAGCCGCGCGTCGGCGAACATGTTGATGCCGATGACGATGGCGGCAACAGCGATGACGCCGATGATGGAGAACCAGATCCGCCGGCGCATCGTTTCAGTCCGCCTTGCGCTGGTCGACGATGACGGCGTTGAGGAACAGCCAGAACCCGATGAAGGTGGCGAAGAAGATCAGGTCGCGCAGGCTGACCACGCCGCGGGTGAAGTCCTGGAACCGGTCGATGACCGCGATGCGCCGCGCGATCTCGGCGAGCACCGGCGTGTTGCGCGACAGGAAGTCGGTGACGACGGGATAGGATGCGACGGCGAACACGAAGCATACCGCGACGGCGAGCACGAAGGCGATCACCTGGTTCTTGGTCAGTGCCGACAGCGCCGATCCCACCGAGAGGAAGGCGCCCGCCACCAGCAGCGCGCCGACATAGCCCGAGGCGATCACGCCGTTGTCCGGCTGGCCGAGGATGTTGACGGTGATGACGAACGGGAACGTCAGCAGCAGCGCGATGGCGCAGAACGCCCAGGCGGCGAGGAATTTTCCCAGCACCGCCTGGGTCTGGGTGATCGGCAGGGTCAGCAGCAGCTCGATGGTGCCGAGCCGGCGTTCCTCCGCCCAGAGGCGCATGGTGATCGCGGGAACGAGCAGCAGGAACACCCAGGGGATGAAGGTGAAGAACGGATTGAGATCGGCCTGGCCGCGATCGAAGAAGCCGCCGAGGTTGAACGTCAGCGCGCCTTGCAGGACGAGGAAGATGACGATGAACACGGACGCGACCGGGGTCGCGAAATAGGCGGCCAGTTCGCGTCCGGCGATGATGAACACATTGCGCATGCTCAGGCGGCTTCCATCGTCAGTTGCCGGAACACGTCGTCCAGCTTGCCCGACGGGTGCCGGCGCTGCAGTTCGGCCGGCGTCGCGTCCGCCACCACGCGGCCGGCCGCGATGATGATCGCGCGCGTACACACCGCATCGACCTCCTCCAGGATATGCGTCGAGATCACGATCGCCTTCTGCGGCGCCATCTGCGCGATCAGCGCACGCACCTCGTGCTTCTGATTGGGATCGAGCCCATCGGTCGGCTCATCCAGCACCAGCACCGGCGGGTCGTGCAGCAGCGCCTGCGCCAGGCCTACGCGGCGCTTGAACCCCTTGGACAGCGTCTCCACCGGCTGCAGCAGCACGCCCTGGAGCCGTGTCAGTTCCACCGCATGCCCGACTCGCCGTGCCAGGTCCCTGCCGGTGTAGCCGCGCACCCTGGCGCAGAACGCCAGGAAGCCGGTGACGGTCATTTCCGGATAGGTCGGCGCCCCTTCCGGCAGGAAGCCGAGCACGCGGCGCGCGGCAACCCCGTCGGTCTGCACATCGTGGCCGCAGATGCGGGCGGTGCCGGCGGTCGGGATCATGAAGCCGGCCAGCATGCGCATCGTGGTGGATTTGCCGGCGCCGTTCGGCCCCAGGAAGCCCAGCACCTCGCCACGGGCCACGTTGAACGTGACGTTGTCGACCGCGGTGAAGCTGCCGAACCGCTTGGTCAGGCCGGCGATCTCGATCAGCACAGGTTGGCCGTCGGCAGTCACGCTGCGTTCCCCCACCTTTCCCCGTCGGCGGCGGGAATAACGCAATTTCCCGGCAATGCAAGCCGCTGCCGCCCGGATGACGAAGGCTTAACGCGGCGGTTGGCAGCCTGTAGCATGGTCGTCGAACCGGATCGGGAGATTGAGACCATGCCGCTGGAATCGCTGGAAACGAAGGAATTGGCGCTCGCGGATGGCCAGTGGCAGGCGCGGGTGGACCTCGCGGCAGCGCATCGGCTGGCGGTGATGCATGGCTTCCACGAGGGCATCTTCAACCACCTGACGCTGCGCGTGCCTGGCCGGTCGGACCGCTACTACCAGATCCCATTCGGCCTGCACTGGTCGGAGGTCACGGCTAGCTGCTTCATGGAGGTGGGCTACGACGGCACGCTGCTGGCCGGCGAGGGGGAGATCGAGCAGTCCTGCTACTGCATCCACGCGCCGATGCACCGGCTGCTGCCGGGGGCCGCGGCGGTGCTGCACACCCACATGCCGTTCGCCAGCGCGCTGGCGCGGCTGGAGGACCCGCGCATCCTGCCGATCGGCCAGACCGAACTCGGCGTGATGATGGATACCGCATACGACGACACCTACACCGGCCCCGCGTTCGATCCGGCCGAGGGCGAGCGCCTGGCGGGCGTGATCGGCGACAAGCGGGTGCTGATGATGGCGAACCACGGCGTCGCGGTGGTCGGCGACACGGTGGCCGAGGCGTATGACCGGCTGTATTACGTGGAGCGTGTGGCGCAGGTGCAGCTCTATGCCATGTCGAGCGGCCGGCAGTTGAAGTTCCTGCCGCAGGAGGTGATCGACGCCACGATCAAGGCGTATCGCGAGACGGCGCCGCAATACGGCAACAAGCCGAGCTGCGAGTGGCACTTCGATGCGCTGAAGCGGATGCTCGAAAAGCGCGAGCCGGACTACAAGGACTGAAGGCGCGGGCTTCGTCTTCTACTGCGTCAGCCGTTCATACACCGCCGACACCACCAGCGGCCGGTCCGTATCGACACTGACCCCGCACAGTGTCCGCCGCATCCCGGGCGTGCGCCGCTTCTGGAACGCCGCCCGCGTCGCCTCGTCCGCGCCATGCAGAATGCCCTGCGGCGTGTGCGACAGCATGCCCGGCTTGCGGCCGCCCGACTCATCGTGATGCACGAACACGCTTTCGTCGTTGTCGACATTGCGATGATACGACGGCAACTCCTCGGCGTTCAGATCGGCCACCGCGATCTGCGGCACGAAGGTGATCACCACGAACCCCGTCGCCTGGAACGTGCACCAGGCTGAGGGGGCCACATGGATCCGATCGGAGCTGATCGGAATGATGTCGCGGATGTTCAGCTTGTAGGGGAACAGATCGCCCTTCCATCCCACCGAGACCAGCGGGTTGTTGCGGTAGAAGATGGAGCTGTGCACGCCGCCATGCTTGACCCGCAATTCCCACTCGTCACGCCGGGGCCACTGGTGGTCGTGCAGCTCCGGCAACACCAGGACGGTGGGATCGACCGGCATATGGCGGCCGACCTGCTGGTGTTCGGTCAGCGACAGCGGGGCCGGCGATTCGACCACCAGCATGTGGCTGTCGCCGGCGTCCGGCATCACGCAAAACGTGATGCCCTTGGGGATCAGCACATAGTCGCCGGCCTCGTAAACCAAGCGTCCGAACTCGGTGGCGAACTGGCCGGTACCCTTGTGCACGAAATACAGCAGGTCGCCGTCGGTGTTGCGGTAGGCGAAGGGCATCGCCGCGGTGCGGCGGCTGACGGCGACGCTAACATCGGCGTTGGACAGCATCGCCTCCGGCGTGCCGCGCGGATCGGTCATATCGGACGGCTCGACCCGCGCGGTATCCGCGACACGCCGCGGATGCAGGGTGCCTTCGACGCGCACGATCTCGTTCGGACCGTGCTCGCGATAGATCATCGCGACCGGGCCGAAGAAGCCCTGGCGACTGATGTGCTCCTCGCGCAGGTCGCCGAGGCCGACCCGCGCCTGGCGGACGTGCCGCCCCTTGGCGTGGTGAATCCAGGATCGCA
>JBGPND010000128.1:0-15015 GCA_041487355.1 Acetobacteraceae bacterium
CGATGCGAAGTATCGCGGCAAGGGCGGCCCGCTTCGCGTCGAGGACTACCGCACCATACTGCCTCTCACGCATCGCTTCGTCGAAGCCGTGCAGCAGGCGGGTTTCACGTTCAGCCCCGATCTGAATGGCAAGGCGCAAGAGGGCGTCGGCTATTCGCAGATGACGCGCAACGGCCGCTTCCGCGGCTCAACTGCCCAGACGTTTCTGGCGCAAGCCAGGGGGCGATCCAATCTGCGGATCGAGACCGACGCGATGGCGACGCGCCTGTTGCTGGAAGGGAAGCGTTGCGTCGGCGTCGCCTTCCGTCAGCGCGGGCAGGATCGCGAGGCCCGCGCGGCACGTGAAGTGATCCTCTGCGGTGGGGCGGTGAATTCGCCGCATCTGCTGCAGATTTCCGGCATCGGACCGGCGGAGCATCTGCAAGCCATTGGCGTGCAGGTGGCGCACGACCTTCCAGGGGTCGGTGCCAATCTGCAGGACCACTATGTCGCGCGCATTTCGCACCGGGCGAAGAATGCAATCTCGATCAATCAGCTTGCGCACGGCATCCGTCTGGCGGCAGAGGCGGTCCGTTTCGTGGCAACAGGCCGGGGCGCACTGACATTCGGCGTCACTAGCGCCCAGGTGTTCTGCCGCTCGCGCGAAGGGCTGGCGAGCCCCGATCTGCAGCTTCTGTTCACGCCTGCCAGCTACGACGCCGCCCGGTTTGGACAACTGGAGCGTGAGCCGGGGATGACCGTTGCGGTATGTCCCGTGCGACCCGGCAGCCGTGGCACGATCATGACGCGTTCGGCTGATCCGTTCGCCGCGCCGATCATCACGCCGAACTATCTCTCGGACCCAAACGATCAGCGTGTATTGAACGCGGGGATGCGCTTTACGCGACGGATCTTTGCCGCGCCGGCTCTCGCGCAGCACAGCGCTGAGGAAATTCTGCCCGGTCCGGCTGTCGTCTCCGACGAAGATCTTGCGGATTACGCACGCCGCTTCGGCACGACGATCTTCCATCCTGTCGGCACCTGTCGCATGGGTGAAGGTCCCGGTGCGGTCGTGGATTCGCGCCTGCGCATGCATGGCTTGGGTGGCCTGCGCGTGATCGACGCATCCGTGATGCCGACTCTGACCACCGGCAACACGAATGCTCCGACGATCATGATCGCCGAGAAGGGCGCGGCGATGATCCGCGAGGACGCTTCGGCCTAGGCCGCGACCGGCCAGCCACGCTGCTGATGGGCACCGTCCCAGAACAACCACTCGTATTGCGTGGACCGGATGAAGGCCGTCATCATGCGTGCCTGAACGGCAGGTGTCGTCGCCGACGCTGCGCGATCGGTGATGCCGATCACGGTGCGCACCGCTTCGCCGAAACCCTCGTCGGCGTAGGTGTCGATCCAGGCATGATACGGATTGGTCGGCGCAGCGCGCTTGGCGATCCGGCTCCCTACATCCCAATAGATCCAGAAGCAGGGAAGCAATGCGGCGACCAATACTTCCCATGGATCGTGATAGGCGGTCGCGAGCAGGAAACTGGTGTAGCCGAGGCAATCGGGACAGGGTTCGGCGTCGGCGAGGCGAGCGGGATCGACGCCGAACTCCGTCAGGTACCGCTCATGCAGCGCCTGCTCGACGGCGACAGCCTCCAGCGCGCAATTGCCGAAGGCATGCAGCGTTGCGCCATCGGGCCCTTTGACTCCCGCTATCGCGAGCACCCGCGAGTACTGCCCGAGATACAGCGCGTCCTGCACGATGTATCCCTGGAACCGCTCGCGGCTCAACGTGCCGGCCGCCAGCTCGGTGTTGAAGGGCAGCGCGTCGATTGCCTCGCGCAGGCGCGCCGTGCGCTGCCAGGCTGCTTCGGAGAATGGCGTCATCCTGCAGCGTCCTCCGTCCATAGGGCGTGGAAATGATGCACCGGCCCGTGGCCGCTGCCCACGGTCAGGCGATCGCTGGCCGCCAAGGCATCCGTCAGATATATCTTCGCTCGACGCGCGGCTTCCACCATGCCGAAGCGCGGCAGCAATGCCGCGATGGCGGCCGAGAGCGTGCATCCGGTGCCATGCGTGTTGCGCGTTTCGATCCGACGACCGGGCAGCTCGGTGATCGTCTTGCCGTCGAACAGCAGATCCGTGCTGTCACTTCCCGCGAGATGCCCGCCTTTCAGCAACACCCACTGCGAGCCAAGCCGGTGCAGATCGCGGATCGTCTTTTGCATGGCCGCGAGCGTGGTGGGTGCCGTATCGCCGACGAGAACGGCCGCCTCCGGCAGGTTCGGCGTGATGACCTGAGCCAGCGGGACGAGTCGATCGCGTATCGCCGCAACCGCATCGTCCTGCAGCAGGCGATCACCGCTCTTTGCCACCATCACGGGATCCAACACCACGTTGCGCGCAGCATGCTGCCGCAGCCGTTCCGCGATCGCCGCGGCGACATCGGCGGTCGCCACCATACCGATCTTGACGGCATCCACTCGCACATCGTCGAAGACCGCATCGATCTGCTCGGCGACGAATGCAGGATCCACCACCTGAAACGATCGCACGCCACGCGTGTTCTGCGCCGTCAGAGCGGTGATGACGGACATGCCGTAGGCGCCAAGTGCGGAGAATGTCTTCAGATCGGCCTGAATACCGGCGCCTCCGCTGGGATCGGAGCCGGCAATCGTGAGGACATTGGCGATCATGCTGCCACCGCCGGCGCAGCCTCTTGCAACCGTGGCAAAACCTCGGTCGCGAACAGCCTTATGCTCTTCTCGGCCTCTGCATGCGTCAGGAAACCGGAGCGCCCGATGAAGATCAGGTGACCGAATCCGCCAAGTTCCTCGTAGCAATCGATGATCTGCCGGTACACCGTCTCCGGCCTGCCGGCGAACATCAGCTTGCTCGCGATTGCCTGCTCCGCGGTCATCCCAACGAGCGCGTCGGAGGGCCGGGCGCCCGCCTGTGGCCCGGTGCGATAGATCCGCGGCGCCAGCTCGGACGGCGTGCGGCCTGGCAGGAACTTCGAATACTGCGGCGCCTGCTTCAGGCTGGTGTTCAGGAACCACAAGAGCTTGCTGCCGACGCGCACACCTTCTTCGTCGGTATCGCCGACATAGACGAACGCCGTATAGGCGAACCGATCGAGGCCCGGCGCCGGCAGGCCGGCTTCCTCGCGCGCCTGTCGGTAAGCGGCCCATGCGCGCTTGGTGCCCTCCATGCCTCGCAGCACGAGAGCGTTGACCATGCCGCGCCGACCCAGTTCGCGCGCCGTTTCCGGATCGCCGGTGGCTGCCCAGAGCGGCGGATGCGGCCGCTGGAAGCAGGGCGGCCAGATGTTGACGTGGCGATGCGTGAAGTGCTTGCCCTCCCAACTGAACGGCCCCTCGTGGCTGGTCAGCGTCTTCACGATCAGGTCGATCGCCTCCCAGAAACGTTCCACGATACCGACGGGGTTCGCGTTGCCCGACGCCATCTCACTGTCGCCCGACTTCACGAAACCGATTTCGAGCCGGCCGCGCGAGATCACGTCGGCCATCGCGTACTCCTCGGCCACCCGCACCGGATCCCGCCGCACGGTGATCAGCGTGCCCTGGCTGAGAATTCGTACTTTGCTCGTCTGCCGTGCAACGATGCCGAGAATCAGCGGGCTTGCCCCATAGAGACTGTTGATTCCCGCATGATGCTCGATCGAGACGATGTTCACGCCGAGATCGTCACACAGCAGATGCTCGTCGAGGCACTCATGGAACAGGTCGGCGGCGATCTTCGGATCGCAGTACTTGTTCGGCAGACTGCCGCGCACCGAGTCCACGCGATCCAGCACTTCCTGCGGGACGAACGGGTAGGTGTTCTCGCAATGATACCAGGCCTGCATTTCGCTCCCTTCCGGCTATTGCGAAGCTAGGGCTTTGGCGTGGATGGCGCGCCATACACGCTCCGGCGTCGCGGGCATTTCGATATGCGTCACGCCGAATTCCGCCAGCGCGTCGACGATGGCGTTGATCACGGCACCCAGCGCCGGGGTCGTGCCGCCTTCGCCGGCCGGGCGGATGCCGAGCGGATGCGTCGGCGACGGCACCTCACTGAGTTCCGTGGCGAAGAACGGCACCTCGTCGGCGCGCGCGATCGCGTAATCCAGCAGCGAGCCTGACAGAAGCTGGCCGGACCGCGGATCATAGCAGCACTGCTCCAGCAGTGCCTGGCCGATGCCATGGGTGATGCCACCATGCAGCTGGCCATGCACGATCATCGGATTCACCGCGCGTCCGACATCGTCCACCGCCGCGTAGCGTACGATCCGGACCACACCCGTCTCCGGATCGACTTCCACTTCGCAGACATGGCAGCCATAGGGAAACGCGGCCAGGTTCACGGTCTCGTCTCCGACCGCGCCGAGCTCGCCGTGCAGATCGTCCGGCAGGTCGTTGCGCTGCAACGCCGCCGCGGCAACTTCGAACATGCCGATGGATCGGTCGGTGCCCTTCACGGTGAAGCGGCCTGCAGTGAATGCCAGATCGGCCAGTCCCGCTTCCAGCACGTGGCTGGCGATTCTCAGCCCTTTCGCGATGATCTCGTTCGATGCGCTCAGCATGACGATGCTGCCGAGTCGCAAGGCGCGCCCCGAATGTGAGCCGCCGCCGACGGAGACGCGTGCCGTATCGCCGGTGACCAGCGAGACGCTTTCGATCGGCACGCCGAGCCACTCGCCGACGAGCTGGGCGAAGCTCGTTTCGTGCCCCTGGCCACTGGAGACCGTGCCGATCACGACTTCCACCACGCCTTCCGGGTGGACCGTGATCTCGGCGCGCTCACGCGGCACGCCGGTTGCGGTATCGACATAGTTGGCGACCCCGATACCGCGATACCTGCCGCGCGCCCGCGCTTCCGCGCGCCGAGCGGCGAACCCGGACCACTCGCCGAGGCCGAGCACGCGTTCCATCACCTGATGATAGCTCCCGCTATCGTAGACCATGCCGAACGGATTACGATACGGCATTGCCGACTCCGGCACGAGGTTGCGCCGGCGGAGTTCGATACGGTCGAAACCGCACTGCTGTGCCGCGAGGTCGATCAGCCGCTCCATGACAAATATCGCCTCCGGTCGTCCGGAGCTGCGATAGGGGCGCGTCGAAGTGGTATTGGTGAGCACGGCGCGCGCACGGAAGTGCACGGCCGGGACATGGTAGATGCTGGTCATGATCTCCACGCCCTTCTGCAATGGGCCGAAGGCGATCGGATAGGCACCGTTGTTGACGATGTTGGAGCCGCGCAGCGCCAGGAAGTTGCCCTGGGTGTCCATGGCCAGTTCCGCATCGCAGGCCAGATCGCGCGCCTGGTAGTCGCAGAGGAAGGCTTCGCTGCGTTCGCATGTCCATTTCACCGGCCGGCCAACTCGTCGTGCCGCCCACAGCACCAGGGCGAATTCCGGATTGGACGCTCCCCGCGTGCCGAAATTCCCACCCACATCGTGCATCACCATCCGCACCTGCTCGTCCGGAATGCCCAGCACCACGGCCATGTCGTGCCGCGGGCGCACTGCACCACCCGCGCCCGCGTGCAACGTGTACTGTCCCGTCGCCGCGTCGTACGCGCCGAGCGCCGCGCGTGGTTCCATGGTGACGCCGGCGATGCGCTGCACCCAGGTGCTGAAGGAAACCACGTGTGCGGCGTTGGCGAATGCCGCCTCGGTCGCACGCGCATCTCCCACTTCGGCATCCAGGCAGACATTCGTTTCCGCATCGCTCCGCGTGAGTGGCGCGCCCGGTGCAACCGCACTGCGTGACTGCGTCACCGCCGCCAATGGCGCATAATCGACTGCCACAAGCTCCGCTGCGTCCTTCGCCACGGTGACGTTCGTGGCGACGACAACGGCGACGATTTCGCCGACATGGCGCGCCTCGTCGGTGGCCATCGGGAAATGCGGCGGGATGAACGGGTCGGAGCCGTCCTTGTTCTCAAGCCGTATGTCCGCGGGATGTCCCATCCGCACCGCATGTGGGATCGGATGCAGCCCGTCAGCCAGCAGATCGCGCCCCGTCAGAACGGCCAACACGTCTGGCGCAGCTTCCGCCGCGCGCGTGTCGATTGCACGGATCAGCGCGTGGGCATGCGGTGAGCGCACCATCACGGCACAGGCCTGGCCCGGGACATTGATGTCGTCGCTGTAGCGCCCCTGGCCGGTCAGCAGGCGCAGGTCTTCCCGGCGGCGCACCGGCTGCCCGATCCCGGTGCTGGTGGGGTGCATGGACATCGTAACCTCCCGAAGCGGCATGGGCGTATGCTGCGCGCATCGTGCAGCCAGGCAAGGGCCGATGCTATTGGCAGGCGTCAGTCGCGATCAAGCCGCGATCGCATGCGCATCACTCGCCGCAGAGTTGGCTCATGATATCTCCGTGCAACGCTGCGACCTCCCGTTGCACCCAGTCGAGGAAGGGCGACAGCCCTCGCCCCAGGATGTCGTCCACCGTCTGGCTTGCCAGCATGGCGCGCAGATGGTCCAGACGTCCCCAGCGAGGGCCCACATCCGCGCAGATGATAGCGGCTGCGCAATTGCGTCAGATGCCAGTCGAGCTGTGCCGGGTTCAACCCGGCGGAGCGTGGGAATGCGCCTTTCAACAACAGGAAGCGCCCGGATCGTAACCCGCCGGAATGCCGCCCTATCGCATGCCTTGTTTGACCTGGATCAATGCCGCGGGACCCAGCCGATAATAACAAGGCGTGGAGCGAAAACTTCCAGGGCCTGGAAGACACAAGACGCCAGTTCCTGGTGTACGGCTCCATGGCCGGCCATCTAACGACCGGCCGCACATGACGGCTGGCAATGACAGGCACTGGCGTAGGACAGGAGACCATTCAGTGGCGCACAAACAAGTGCTGTTCCGTTCCGCCGCCCGCGAGAAGATCTTGCGCGGCACCACGCTGCTCTGCGATGCCGTGCGCGTCACCTTGGGTCCGAAGTCGAAGTCGGTGCTGATCCAGAAGAGCTGGGGTTCGCCGATCATCTGCAACGACGGCGTGACCATCGCCAAGGAATTCGACCTTAAGGACCCCGAGGAGAACCTCGGCGCCCAGGTACTGCGCCAGGCTGCGGAAAGAACCGGCGACAGCGTCGGCGACGGTACCAGCACGGCGACCATCCTGGCGCAGACGATCTTTGCCGACGGAGTGCGCAATGTCGTCGCCGGCGCCAGTGCGATCGACCTGAAGCGCGGGCTGGACCGCGCCGCGAAGGCCGCGATCGATGCGCTGCGCAAGATGTCCCGTGAGGTCAAGACCCGCAAGGAGAAGGCCCAGGTGGCGACGATTTCGGCGCACAACGATCCGGCGATCGGCGAGCTGGTCGCCGATGCGATGGAAAAGGTGGGCGGCGAGGGCGTGATCACCGTCGAGGAGTCGAAGACCACCGAGACGACGCTGGAAGTGGTCGAAGGCATGCAGTTCGACCGTGGCTACATCTCGCCCTATTTCATCACCAATGCCGAGAAGATGATCGCCGAGCTCGAGGACGCCTACATCCTGATCCACGAGAAGAAACTCTCGGGCCTGCAGCCGATGCTGCCGCTGCTCGAAGCGATCGTGCGGTCCGGCCGTCCTCTGCTGATCATCGCGGAGGATGTCGAGGGCGAAGCGCTGGCGACGCTGGTGGTGAACAAGCTGCGCGGCGGCCTGAAGGTCGTGGCGGTGAAGGCGCCGGGATTCGGCGATCGCCGCAAGTCAATGCTCGAGGACCTTGCCGTGCTGACCGGCGGCCAGATGATCTGCGAAGAGGTCGGCGTCAAGCTCGAGAGCGCGACCACCGATATGCTCGGGACGGCGAAGCGGGTGGTCGTCACCAACGAGAACACGACGGTCGTAAGCGGCGCCGGCAAGAAGGCGGACATCGACGGACGATGCAACCAGATTCGCCGGCAGGTCGAGGAGACCACGTCCGACTACGACCGCGAGAAGCTGCAGGAACGACTGGCGAAGCTGGCCGGCGGTGTGGCGGTGATCCGCGTCGGTGCGCCTTCCGAGGCGGAGATGAAATCGCGCAAGGAGGCGCTGGACGATGCGATCAGTTCGACCAAGGCAGCGGTCGCCGAGGGTATCGTGCCCGGCGGTGGCCTGGCATTGATCCGTTGCGTCGATGCCGTCACCCAGGAAGAGGCGAGATGCGAGGGCGACGAACGCACGGGCGTACAGGTTCTCAAGCGCGCGCTCGAGGCTCCCACGCGTCAGATCGCTGAGAACTCGGCCGTCGACGGCGGGGTGGTGGTCGCGCGTATGCTGGGTGGGCAAGGCGCCTATGGCTTCGATGCCGCGCGCAAGGAGTATGTCGACCTGGTCGAGGCCGGGATCATCGATCCGACCAAGGTAGTCCGCATTGCGTTGGAGAATGCGGTGTCGGTGGCGAGCGTGCTGCTGCTGACCGAAGCAACCATGACCGAAATTCCCGAAGAGAAGAGGGAACGTTCCCCAGAGCCGGACATGGCGATGTGAGGTCAGGCGGCACCGGTGTAGTCCCAGCGAATTGGAGCGTCACAGGCATGGCACACCATCGAGCCAGGCAAGGCAGTGCGCGACCGCCTGACCGACCGCCCCACCCGAAGCCCGACCCTCATCCCGCCCCACCGCCGCCGATTGAGCTGCCGCCGCATCCCGAACCGATCCCGGTACCGGAACCGCCGGCTGCGACACTGCTCCGACACCGCGCTGCTACCGGCGACGGTGCAGCATCGCCCGAAGCTCGCTCAGCGGGCGGGTGTTCAGCACATCCTCCGGCTCCAGCCAGCCGCGTCTCGCCTGGTCGACCCCGAAGCGCATGAAATCAAGCTCGACCGTGGCGTGGGCGTCGGTGGAGATCGCGACCTTGAGCCCGAGCTGTTTGGCCAGGCGGCACTGCGCATCGGTCAGGTCCAGCCGGTCGGGCTGGGCATTCAGCTCCAGATAACAGCCGCGTTCGACCGCACCCCGCATCACCCGCTCCATGTCCACCGCGTAGCCCGGCCGCTCGTTGATCAGCCGTCCGGTGGGGTGTGCCAGGATATTGAACCAGCCTTTGTCCATCGCCCGCAGGATGCGCTCGGTCTGTCTGGCCTGCGGCAGATCGAAGCGGGAGTGGATGGCTCCGACGACCAGATCGAGCCGCCGCAGGATCTGATCGGGCAGATCGAGCGTGCCGTCTTCCAGGATGTCCACTTCGATGGACTTCAGCACGGCGAATCCTGACAGACCTTCGTTGCACCGGTCGATTTCGTCGATCTGCTGGGCCAGCCGCTTGACATCCAGACCGTGGGCCATGGCGACGCGGCGGCTGTGGTCGGTGATCGCGATGTAGCCGTGACCCTTGGCCTGCGCTGCCTGCGCCATGGCCTGCAGGCTCGCCCTGCCGTCGCTGGCGGTGGTGTGGACATGAAGGTCACCGCGTATATCATCGGCCGTCACAAGACGCGGCAGCCGTCCCTTGCGCGCCGCGTCGATCTCTCCCTGGTCTTCGCGCAGCTCCGGGGGAACGAACGTCAGGCCGAGGCGCTGATAGAGTTCCGCTTCGGAGCGGGCGCCGAGACGCTTGGCACCCTTGAACAGGCCGTACTCGTTGAGCTTCAGGCCGTGATCGACGGCGATCTGACGCAGCGCGATGTTGTGCGCCTTCGATCCGGTGAAATAGCAGAGCGCGGCTGCGAAACTCTCCGCGGGCACCACGCGCAGATCGACCTGCAGACCATTGCGCAGCAGGATGGTCGAGCGCGTCGGTCCCTGCTCGATGACCTCGGTCATGTCCTCGTAGCCGGTGAAACGCTGCATCACCGGCCGGCTCGGTTCGGCGGCGACCACGATGTCGAGATCGCCGACCGTCTCGCGCCGCCGGCGGTAGCTTCCCGCCACCTCGACCTGCAGCACGCCTTCCGCCTGCCGCAGATGACGCAGCAAAGGGACGACGATCTGTTCAGCGGTCGCGAGCTTGGTCCGCTGCGCCTGTCCGGCGCCTGCCGCAATGGCGCGCAGCAGCTTCGCCTCGATGCCCGGGCCGAAACCTGGCACGCCGCGCAGCTTGCCGGCCTTGGCAGCGGCGGCGAGCTTGTCGATCGTGTCGATGCCGAGCGTCTCGTGCAGCAGATGCACCCGCTTGGGGCCGAGGCTCGGCAGCGCGAGCAGAGCCGTGATCCCCGACGGCACCACGCGCTCCAGCTCGTCGAGCAGCGGCAGATGCCCACCACGCGCGATGGTGGCGATCTTGTCGGCAAGGTCCTTGCCGATGCCGGGCAGCTCATCGAGGTCCTCGCCCTCGGCCAGCATGTCGGCGACGTTGCGTGGCAGCTCGCCGACCAGCCGCGCCGCCCGCCGGTAGGCGCGCACGCGGAACGGGTTGGCGCCCTCGATGTCGAGCAGATCGGCAACCTTGTCGAGCTGACTGGCGATTTCGGCGTTGACGACTGGCATGGATGCTTGGCGGTGCTTTCACTTTTCCGGGGGTCGCCGGGGCGCATGTGGAAAGCTGCATCGGACGACGGTCTTGTGCCTTGACCTGCATCAAGAGCAGGCCCAGCCGTCTGGGGCATGATTGACCGAGATCAAGGAACCGCGGCGAAAGCCCGTGCATCGTTCGGTGATGCTTGAGCAGAGCCTGCTGCTGACCGACCTCTACGAGCTCTCCATGCTCGAGGCTTATGCCGCGCACGGCATGGCGGAGACGGCGGTGTTCGAGCTGTTCGTCCGCAAGCTGCCACCCGAGCGCGGTTTCCTGATGGCCGCCGGCCTAGAGCAGGCCGTGCAATTCCTGGAGGCGATGCGGTTCACGCCGGACGAACTGGCGTGGCTGCAGGCGTCTTGCATGTTCTCTCCGGCCTTCCTGGACGGATTGAAGGACTTGCGCTTCACCGGCGACGTCGACGCGATGCCGGAAGGCACCGTGTTCTTCCCTGACGAACCGGTGCTGCGTGTGACGGCGCCATTGCCGCAGGCGCAACTGGTCGAGACGCGGCTGATCAATCTGGTGCATTTCCAGACCGTTATCGCCTCGAAAGCCGCGCGCATGGTCCTCGCGGCGCCTGGCAAGCAACTGGTGGATTTCGGCCTGCGGCGGGCGCACGGCGCCGAGGCAGGTCTGTTTGCGGCGCGCGCGAGCTATCTGGCGGGATTCTCCGGCACCGCGACGGTGTTGGCGAACCGTGATTTCGGCATCCCTGTGGTCGGGACAATGGCGCACTCCTTCGTGCAGGCGCATGACGACGAGGCGACCGCCTTCGAGCGTTTCGCCCGCGTGCGCCCACAGGCGCTGACACTGCTGATCGACACCTATGACACGGAGCGCGGCGCCGCCGTCGTCGCCAGCCTCGCGCCGCGCCTTGCCGCGCAAGGCATCACGATCAGTGCGGTGCGGTTGGACAGTGGTGACCTCGCGGCGCACGCCCGCGCGGTGCGCACCATCCTCGACCGCGCGGGATTGCCGGCGATCCATATCTTCGCCAGCGGCGGATTGGATGAACACAGCCTGCTGTCGCTGTGTCGCGGCGGCGCGCCGATCGACGGCTTCGGCGTCGGCACCAGCCTGACCACGTCGGGCGACGCGCCGGCACTCGATTGCGCCTACAAGCTGCAGGAATACGCCGGCCGTCCGCGGCGCAAGCTTAGCGAAGGCAAGGCGACGTGGCCTGGCCGCAAGCAGGTGTACCGGCGCTACCGCGCAGACGGGATAATCGCCGGCGACGTGGTCGCTCTGATCGACGAGCCGGTGGACGGCGAGGCACTGTTGCAACCGGCCATGCGCAACGGCAAGCGGGTGGACAGCCTGCCCAGCCTCGCGGAGGCCCGCATGCATGCCGCGGCCTCGCTGGCGCAACTGCCGGAGACGCTGCGGCGACTGGAGCCGGATCGTGTCCCGGTAGAGATCAGCAAGGGAATTCGCCAGCTTGCGGCTGACATGGATCTGGCGGCGGCGCCCGGTCACGCGCCGTGACAGAACCGCCTCCTGCCTCTGACACACAGGACGCGGTGATCGATTTCCTGTCGAACCCCGCGACCTACGGCCTTCGAGACGGCGAGGTGGAGCGGATCGAGACCCATTGTTCCATCGTCTTCCTGGCGGCGGATCGCGCGTACAAGCTCAAGCGGGCGATCCGCTATGCCTCGCTCGACTACACGACGCGCGAGTCACGCCAAGCTGCGTGCGAGGCGGAACTGGTGCTGAACCGGCGGACCGCGCCGGAGCTTTACCTCGGCGTGCGATCGATCAATCGCGATGCGAGCGGCACCCTGACGTTCGATGGTCCGGATCCCGCGCTCGATCACGTGGTGGTGATGCGCCGGTTCGCTCAGTCCGATCTGTTCGACCACATGGCCGAAAGCGGCAGGCTGACACCCGAGCTGATGCATGCTGTCGGCGAGGCTGTCGCACGTCTGCATCTGGCGGCGGAGACAATGCCTGCATTCGGCGGCAGCGACGCGATGCGACGCGTGATTGCCGACAATGACCGCGAACTCGCCCTGGTCGCCGCGGCATTGGACGGGGCTGCCGTCGGTACCCTGAGCAGTCGCGCCCGGGCCGCGCTCGATGGGGTCGCGGCACTGCTCGACCAACGGCGCGCCGAAGGCAGGGTCCGCCGCTGCCATGGCGACCTGCGGCTCGCCAATATCTGCCTGTATTCCGGCCGTCCCACTCTGTTCGACTGCATCGAGTTCAGCGATGAGATCGGCTGCATCGACGTCCTGTACGACCTCGCCTTTCTGTTGATGGATTTGCATCTGCGCGGCCGCGGCGATCTCGGCAACGCGGTGTTCAACGCGTATCTGGACCTCGCGCCAGAGGCGGAAGGCCTGCGGGCCCTGCCATTGTTCCTGGCCTTGCGCGCGGCGACACGAAGCTATGCCTTGGCCGGCAGCGCGCGCCGCCGGGCTGATCCCAGGCAGGCAGCGCGGCTGCTTGCGCTGGCGCGGCGGCATGTCGACGCCGGCATCGGCTTTCTGGCTCCGCAGCGTCCGCTGCTGATCATGCTGGGCGGCGATGTCGATCGCGGGCAGGCTGAATTGGCCGTCATGCTCGCGGCCTTCACCCCGCCGGCGCCCGGCGCACGACTGGTGCACCTCGCTCCGTCCGGCGAGGCAATGTGGCGTGAGGCTTCCGGCGTGCTGACGGCCGGATGCTCAGTCCTGATCGAGGGTGGATTCACGCTGGGGACGGAGCAGGCCGCCGTTGCACTGGCGTCGCGTCTTGCCATTCGATTGCTGGGTTTCTGGCTAGGCGCATTGCCAGCCAACCTGAACCGACGGCTCTGGCGGACATTCGATGCCAGTCGGGGGGCGTTGGCTGCCCTGGCAAGTGCCGCGCCGCTGCTGACCCCGACAGCCGCACGGCGGCAGGAACCTGCTTTCGGCCCGGCTTGACTTCGATCAATGCGGCGCTGCCGCGACCGTCATCCAATGCGTCCGCAGTAGGGAGCTTGGCGATGACATCCACCGCATTCCGGACGCTGTCCGTGACCCTTCCGCCGCATGGAGGAGAGGGGCTGCTCGGCCTGCCCGCGGCCCCGGCCCGCGGGATCGTGCTGTTCGCCCACGGCAGCGGCAGCAGCCGCCTCAGTCCCCGCAACACCTTCGTCGCCGAGGCGCTGCAGCGCGCTGGGCTCGCCACACTGCTGTTCGACCTGCTGACCGAGGCCGAGGCGGCGAGCCGCGCCAATGTCTTCGATATCGCGCTGCTCGCCGAACGGCTCGACCAGGCGGCGACCTGGGTCGCCGCCAGCGCAGCCGGGCGGGATCTGCCACTCGGCTTGTTCGGCGCCAGCACCGGCGCGGCCGCGGCGCTGGTCGCCTCGGCAGCGCGCAAGGATGTGCGTGCCATCGTCAGCCGAGGCGGACGCCCCGACCTGGCAGGCAACGCGCTGACCAAGGTCACCGCCGCCACGCTGTTGATCGTCGGCGGCGACGATCCGGAGGTGCTGGTCCTCAATCGCGCGGCGTATCGCCGGCTGCGCTGCGAGCGCCGGTTGGAAGTGGTTCCCGGCGCTACCCACCTGTTCGAGGAGCCGGGCACGCTGGAGTCGGTGGTCGCTCTGGCACGCGCTTGGTTCCTTCAGCATCTGGCCACCGAGTTGGCGGAGACAGGACATGCTGTTCACTGATCGGCATGAAGCTGGGAGGCGGCTCGCCGAGCGGCTGCTGGCGCTGAAGGATAAAAATCCGGTCGTGCTGGCACTGCCCCGTGGCGGGGTGCCGGTGGGTTTCGAAATCGCTCGCGCTCTGGCGGCACCGCTCGACCTCGTCCTGGTGCGCAAGATCGGCGCGCCGTTCCAGGAGGAACTGGCGGTCGGAGCGATCGCCGATGGCGAGCACCCAGAACTCGTCACCGATCCGCAGCTCGTGGCTCACCTGGACATCTCACCGGAGTATCTGGACGAGGCGAAATCGGCGGCGCTGGAGGAGATCGAGCGTCGCCGTCGCGTCTATTTCGGTGATCGCCAACCCGTGGAGATAACCGGGCGCACTGCCATCGTCGTCGATGATGGCATCGCCACCGGCGCCACCATGCTCGCTGCCTTGCGTGCCACGCGGCGGCGTAGGCCGGCACGGCTCGTGCTCGCCGTCCCGGTCGCCCCACGGCACACGCTCAAGAAGCTGCGGCAGGAAGTGGACGAGACCGTGTGCCTGGACACCCCCGCGGACTTCTTCGCCGTCGGCCAGTTCTACCGCCAGTTCCCGCAATTGCGGGACGAGGAGGTGATAGCGCTGCTCGACCAGGCACGTGCCTTTGTTGCATCTGCCCAGACCTAGCGGGAGACGCCGATGAACCGCCGTCCTCTGTCTTTCTTCGCCCTGCAAGGCAGCCGCGACCTCGCCGAGTGCGTCGCCGGTCGGCTGGAGGTGGCGCTCGCGCAACATGAGGAGCGGGGCTTCGAGGACGGCGAGCACAAGGCGCGTCCACTGCAGGACGTGCGCGGACACGACGTATTCGTGCTGCATTCGTTGCATGGTGATGCAAGCGAGAGCGGCAACGACAAGCTTTGCCGGCTGCTGTTCTTCTGCGGCGCGTTGAAGGACGCCGGCGCGGAATGCGTGACCGCC
>JBGPND010000129.1:0-14994 GCA_041487355.1 Acetobacteraceae bacterium
ACACATTGCTGCAGGTCCTTTCGGTCACAATATTCGAAAAAATGCCGATCCAGACTGCATTCTCGCCAGCGAGCGACAGAACCGATGGCGCAATATGTGGCAACCAATTGAATCTGTTTGCCTTTTAACCGGACAGCAGTGGGTGAAACTATCTTTTTCAGGCAGACATCTTGATCGGCGGCTCCAGGTCGGGCGGCAGCGGACAGACATACGGGTTGCGTGCCACGCGTGCCTGGTGATCGGCCTTCGCCCGCGCCAGCAATGTCTCGTCGCGGATGGCGTCGATCGCGGTCCCGGCCGTCACCTTCGCCACATGCACCAGCCCCTCACTCCGCGCATCCCTCGTAGCGGAAGCAACTGACCAGATGGTCGTTCACCATCCCCGTGGCCTGCATGAAGGCGTAGCATATGGTCGAGCCCACGAAGCGGAAGCCGCGCTTCATCAGCGCCTTGCTCATCCGGTCGGAAACCTCCGTCGTTGCCGGCACTTCGCCCGCTTCGCACCACCGGTTCACCGCCGGTTCGCCGTCTACGAACGACCACAGATACGCGTCCAGGCTGCTGTGTTCGGCGATCGCCGCCAGGGCCACCCGCGCGTTGTCCCGCACCGAAAACACCTTCAGCCGGTTGCGGATGATTCCTGATGCCGCCAGCAGCTTTTCCAGTTCGGCATCGCGCATGCCGGCAACGCGCGCGATGTCGAAGCCGTGATACGCGCGGCGGTACTCGTCCCGCCGCGCCAGGATGGTGCGCCAGGACAACCCCGCCTGCGCCCCTTCCAGCGTCAGTAGCTCGAACAGCGCGCTGTCGTCATGATGCGGCACACCCCACTCGCGATCATGGTAAGCAAGCATGGCCGCATCGCCACCCTCCGCCCAGGCGCAGCGCTGCGTCACTTCGCCGGGCGCACGTCGACCAGCCGGAGATCTTCGCCGACCGTCGGCACATAGGTCAGCCCCGCGCGCGTCGCCCAGATGTTCTTCTGGATATGCAGCGGAACGATCGCCGTATCCTCGAACACGATCCGCTGCGCCTGCTGCAACAGCTTTTCGCGCGCCGCATCATCCGCGGTGCTCAGCGCCTGGTCGATCAGCTTGTCCAGTTCGGGATTTGAATAACGTCCGCGGTTGGATGCGCCCCACCCCTTGGCCGGATTGAACGTGGCGTTCTGTGCGATCAGCGGATCGGACGCCTCGGCCGTGCCGGTGCCCCAGCCGAACAGGAAGGCGGAGAAGGCCTGCTTGCTGGCCTGGCCGACATAGCTGCTCCAGGGCAGCGGATCGACTTCGGTCTGCACCCCGACGCGCGTCCACATCTGTCCGATCGCCTGAATGATCTTTGCGTCGTTCACATAACGGTCATTCGGACCGTGTAATGCGATGCGGAAACCCTTGGGATACCCGGCCTCCGCCAGCAGCTTCTTCGCATGCTCCGGGTCGTACGGCGGCGGCTTGAGGTCCGGGGCGTGGCTGTACACGCCAGGCGGCAGATACTGGCCGGCCGGCACGGCCGCCCCTTCCATCACCCGATCGACGATGGCCTGGCGGTTGATGGCGATCGACAGCGCCAGCCGCACACGCCTGTCCTTCAACGGATTCTTGTCGAGCTTCTCGCCACCGGGGCCGAACACGAAGGGGCTCGGCCCGTCGCGCGACTGATCGAGGCCGAGGAAGATAAGACGCAAGCCGAGCGACTCCCACAGCTTGACCTTCGGATCCTTGCGAAGATTCGCCAGATCGGTGGTAGGCACGAAGTCGATGAAATCCACGTCGCCGGCGAGCAACGCGGCTGTGCGGGAGGCGTCGTTGGCGATGAACCGGTAGTCGACATGCTGCCAGACTGGCTTCGGCCCCCAGTAGCTGTCGTTACGCTCGAGCTCGATGCGGTCGCCAGGCTTGAAGGAGACGAAGCGGAACGGCCCAGTGCCGATCGCTGCCTTGCCGCTGTTGAAGTCCTCGGTCGCCAGGCCCTCGTCGGCCTTGCGATTGATGATGAAGAACTGCGCCAGGTAGGTCGGCAACAGCGGGAACACGCCGTTGGTGTGCATCCGGATGGTGTGCGGATCCACCACCTCGGTGCTCACCACCGGCTTGGTGTAGGCCGCGAAGTTGCTGGGGCTGTTCGGCACCTTGGGGATGCGATCGATCGTGAAGAGCACATCGTCGGCGGTGAACGCGTTGCCATTCTGGAACTTGGCATCGCGCAGCTTGAGCTCCCATGTATCCGGAGCGACGAGCTTCCACGATGTCGCAAGGCCCCGCACGAGATGGGCATGCTCGTCCATCTCGACCAGCCGGTTGTAGATCTGGCTCGCCAGCGAGTTGTTGGGGGCGAGGTTATGGTAGTGCGGATCGATGCTGGTCACCGGCGAGCTGACCGCGACCCTCAGGGTCTGACCCAGCGCCGGCAATGCATACGCCGCCAGCGCCGCGCAAAGCGCTATCCGCACACCATGTCTCATGACTGTCTCCCCGACCTCTCAGGCCGGAGGAGTTATACCGGGCTGCAAGATGCCGGCAAACCGGAGGTTCGCGCTAAGCCCAGTATCCAGGCACCCAGCGCCAGCCGTTGTAGTGTCCTGGCACCCAAACCGCCCCGGGCCGGCCATAGACCGGCACGGGCTCGACCACGCAGGCCGCCAGCGATGTCAGGCACAGTGCCAGCATCAGCAGGCAGACGATCCGTCTGATCATCGCGAACGCCTCCTTCCACCCCCGATCGCAGCATCGTGTCGGTAAGCGTCTGTTCTTCTGAGCCAACGGAAGCCGGCGGGGCTACTCACGAACCGGCGATTGGCGGGCTCGTGAACGGGCCCTCGGGTCAACCCCCGGATCAAGTCCGGGGGCGAGGGCAGGCCTCGCCTGCGGGGCGGCGGCCGGCTAATCATCCGGACATGAACATCCTCTCCATCCAGTCCTGGGTCGCCTATGGCCATGTCGGCAACGCCAGCGCGGTGTTCCCACTGCAACGCCTGGGTGCCGAGGTCTGGTCCATCAACACGGTGCAGTTCTCCAACCACACCGGCTACGGCCACTGGACCGGTCAGGTCTACACCGGCGAGGCGGTGCGCGACCTGGTGGACGGCATCGCCGCGCGTGGCGTGCTGCGGCATTGCGACGCGGTGTTGTCCGGCTACATGGGCGACGCCGGGATCGGCGAGGCGATCCTGCATGCGGTGGCCCGCGTGCGGCAGGAGAACCCGAACGCGATCTATTGCTGCGATCCGGTGATCGGCGATGTCGAGGAAGGCGTGTATGTGCGCGAGGGCATCGAGGAGTTCCTGCGCGACCATGCCCTGCCGCAGGCCGACATCGCCACGCCCAACCGGTTCGAGCTGGAGCGGCTCACCGGGCTCGACTGTCGCACGCTCAATGGTGCGAAGCAGGCGGTGACACGGCTCGCCGGCACGATGCGTCCGGACGGGCTGCACTGCGTGCTGCTGACCAGCCTGGAGACCGAACACACGCCGGGCGATCATCTCGATCTGCTGGTGGGCGAGGGCGGACAGTTCCATCTGCTGCGCACGCCGCGCCTGCCGGTGTCGGTGAACGGTGCCGGCGATGCGATCGCCGCGCTGTTCCTGTTCCATCGCATCAACACCGGCAGCGCCGTCGCCGCGCTGGAGGCGGCCGGCTCCGCCGTGTACGGGCTGCTGCGCCGCACCGCCGAGGCCGGCTCGCGCGAAATCCTGACCATTGCCGCGCAGGACGAGTTCGTGGCACCCGCCACGCGCTTCGTCGCGCATCCCTGCTGAATGGCGAAGCGCACCTCGTGTGGTGTGATCGTTACTGACGGGCGCCTGATCCTGCTCGGCCACGCCACGCGTTCGCCGCGCTGGGACATTCCCAAGGGGCTGGCTGAACCGGGTGAGACATTCGTCGCCGCCGCTCAGCGCGAGCTGTTCGAGGAGACCGGGCTCGCGGTGCCGGAAGGGGAGCTGCGTCGACTCGGCGTGCATGCCTATTTGCGCGACAAGGATCTTGCCTTGTTCGCCTGGACGCCGGCGACGTTGCCGGTGCCCGAGACGCTCTCGTGCCGTTCGACGTTCACCTTGCCGAACGCGGCAGTCGTCCCCGAATTCGATCGCTTCGGTCTGTTCGAGTGGGACGCGGCACTCGGCAAGGTCGGCAAGAATCTCGCGCGCATATTGAGGGCCTTTCCGCGTGGCGCCTGCCCGCCGAACGTGTCAGAAAATTAATGCGGATTGGCGCCGTTCGCCATGGTTCGACCACACGTGCATCGCCGCCGCGACACAATGGAGCGCTGTTCTGACTGCAGCCGGAGCATCGACATCCCTCCGGTGCAAAGGAGCAGATCAATGAAGCGACTTCTGACGCTTGCGACCACCGGCATGTTTGCGACCGGCTTGGCCGTGCTTCCCGTGACCGTCTTCGCTCAGCCCAGTGCAACCGTGGGCGCCGACGTGAAGGCGAGCACCTCGTCCCACAGCGTCACGAGCGATGCCAAGGTCGCGCCCGGCAACAAGGACAGCGTCGCGACGAAGGACTCAGCCAAGGTCACCGGCACGAAGCTCAGCACGGCGCCGACGGGGGGCGCGGCGAAGACCACGGGCAACCACGACAAGGGCGCCTGAGCAGCAACGTCTCTTGGGGCGCGGCGCCGTCGTGTGCCGCGCCCCACCGCTTCCGGACCGGGAACCGTCCGGCAAGGATTCACCGCAGAGACGCAGAGGCCGCAGAGATCGAAATCCGCGCTTCGCGCGAAGCGCGCCCATTCCTGCTCTGTGTGTCTGTGGTGAACCTTTCACGCTCTGACTTTCTACTCCGCCGCCGCGGCGTAAAACTCCAGCGGCGCGCAGGTGCAGACCAGATTTCGGTCGCCGTAGACGTTGTCCACCCGCTTCACCGGCGGCCAGTACTTCGCCGTCGCTACCCACGCCAGCGGAAATGCCGCCTGCTGGCGTGAATAGGCGTGTGTCCATACATCCGCCATCACCTCGCGCGCGGTGTGCGGCGCGTGCTTCAGCGGATTGTCCGTCTTGTCCAGCCTGCCCGCCGCGATCGCCGCGATCTCCGCGCGGATCACGATCATCGCGTCGCAGAATCGGTCGAGCTCCGCCTTGCCCTCGCTCTCGGTCGGCTCGATCATCAGCGTGCCGGCCACCGGCCAGGACATGGTCGGCGCGTGGAAGCCGAAATCCATCAGCCGCTTGGCGATGTCATCCACCATCACGCCCGCCTCCGCCTGGAAGTCGCGGCAGTCGATGATGCATTCATGCGCCACCATGCCGCCGGGTCCGGTGTACAGCACCGGATAGTGTCCGCCCAGCCGTCCGGCGATGTAGTTGGCGCTCAGGATCGCCACCTCGGTCGCGCGCTTCAGCCCCGCGGCGCCCATCATGCGTATATACGCATACGAGATCGGCAGGATCATCGCGCTGCCAAACGGGCCGGCCGACACCGGGCCGAAGCCGCTCGCCGGCCCGGCATCCGCGCGCAGTGGGTGGTTGGGCAGGTGCGGCGCGAGATGCGCGGCGACGCCGATCGGCCCTACGCCGGGCCCGCCGCCGCCATGCGGGATGCAGAACGTCTTGTGCAGGTTGAGATGGCACACATCGGCGCCGATCACGGCCGGACTGGTCAGCCCAACCTGCGCGTTGAGGTTGGCGCCGTCCATGTAGACCTGGCCGCCATGCGCATGCACGATCTCGCAGATCTCGCGGATCGCCGCCTCGAACACGCCATGCGTGCTCGGATAGGTCACCATCAGCGCCGCCAGCCGATCGGCGTGCTTCTCCGCCTTGGCGCGCAGATCGGTCAGGTCGACGTTGCCGTCGCGGTCGCAGCCGACCACCACAACCTGCAATCCGGCCATCGCGGCGCTCGCCGGATTGGTGCCGTGCGCGCTGGATGGGATCAGGCAGATGTCGCGATGACCCTGGCCGCGCGCGTCGTGATACGCGCGGATCGCCAGCAGCCCGGAATACTCGCCCTGCGAGCCCGCATTCGGCTGCAGCGTCACGGCAGCGTAGCCGGTGATCGTCTTCAGCCATTCCGTCAGCCGCCCGATCAGTTCGGCGTAGCCTTGCGTCTGGTCGGCCGGCGCGAAGGGATGGATCTCGGTGAAGCCGGGCAGGGTGATCGCAAGCATCTCCGCCGCGGCGTTGAGCTTCATCGTGCACGAGCCCAGCGGGATCATGCTGCGGTTCAGCGTGATGTCCTTCTCCTCCAGCCGCTTGAGGTAGCGCAGCATCTCGTGCTCGGCGTGGTGCTGGTTGAACACCGCCTGCTCGAGGAACGGCGTGTTGCGCAGGAGTTCCGCCGGAATCGACGCTGGAGCACTGCCAAGATTGCCGCCCAGCACCGCAGCCAGCCGCGTCAGCTCCTCGCGCGTCACCGTCTCGTCCAGCGCGATGCCGACGCGTGTGTCGCTGATCCGGCGCAGGTTGAAGCCCTGCATCAGCGCGGCCTGCATCAGTGTGTCCGCGCTCGCGGTCTCCAGCACGATCGTGTCGAAGAACGCATCGTGCAGCAGACGATGCCCGCCGCGCCGCGCCGCATCGGCGAGCAGCCGTGCCTGCAGGTTCACGCGGCGCGCGATGCGCTTCAGTCCTTCCGGCCCATGCCACACCGCATAGCAGCCGGCGATCACCGCCAGCAGGACCTGCGAGGTGCAGATGTTCGACGTCGCCTTCTCGCGCCTGATGTGCTGCTCGCGCGTCTGCAACGCGAGACGCATCGCCGGCTGACCGGCGGCATCGAGGGAGACGCCGACCAGCCGCCCCGGCATGTGCCGCTTGTAGGCATCGCGCGTGGCGAGATATCCGGCATGCGGGCCGCCGAATCCCATCGGCACGCCGAAACGCTGCGACGAACCCACCACCACATCGGCGCCCATCTCGCCGGGCGGCGTAAGCAGCGCCAGCGACAGGGGATCGGCGCACACGATCACCAGCGCGTCGGCTTCATGCGCCTCGATGATCTCCGGCGAGAGTTCGCGCACCGCGCCGGTCGTGCCGGGATATTGCAGCACCAGCGCAAACGGCTGTGCCGCGCCGATCGCCGCCAGGTCGCCGGGCGCGACATCGACGATCCGGATGCCGATCGGGCGCGCGCGCGTCGCCAGCACGGCACGGGTCTGCGGATGCAGATCGGTCGCCACCGCCAGCACATCCGATTTCGTCTTGCTGATGGCGTGCGCCATCGCCATCGCCTCGGCCGCCGCGGTGCCCTCGTCCAGCAGCGACGCGTTGGCGATCTCCATCGCGGTGAGGTCGCAGATCATCGTCTGGAAGTTCAGCAGAGCCTCCAGCCGCCCCTGTGCGATCTCCGCCTGGTATGGCGTGTAGGCGGTGTACCAGCCGGGGTTCTCCAGCACGTTGCGCTGGATCACCGGCGGCGTGTGCGTGCCGTGATAGCCCATGCCGATCAGCGACTTCTTCAGCACGTTCTTCCCGGCCAGCGCGCGCAGCTCGGCGATCACCGCGGCCTCGTCGATCGGCGGCGGCAGGTCGAGCGTCCGATTGGTGCGGATCGCCGGCGGTACCGTCTTCGCCGCGAGCTCATCGAGCGTCGCAGCGCCGACCGCGTGCAGCATGGCGGCAATGTCGGACTCCGAGGGGCCGATATGACGCGAAACGAAGCCGTCGGCCGCCTCGAGCGCGGCAAGCTCTGCGAGCGCGTCCATCAGTCGAGCGTCTCCAGGTATTCGCTGTAGGCGGCTTCGTCCAGCAGCGCCTCGAACGCATCGGTGTCGTCGATCTCGAGGCGGAAGAACCACCCCTCGCCCTCGGCGTCGCTGTTCACCAGCGACGGGTCGTCGATGATGGTCTGGTTGGTCTCGACGACCTTGCCGGTGAGCGGGGCATAGACGTCGGAGGCGGCCTTCACGCTTTCCACCACGGCGCAGGCCTCGTCGGCCGCCACCTCACGGCTGATCTCCGGCAGCTCGACGAACACCACGTCTCCGAGCGCCTCCTGCGCATGGTCGGTGATGCCGACGGTGGCGATGTCGCCATCCAGGCGCACCCATTCGTGTTCCTTGGTGTAGCGAAGGTCGGAGGGCGGTTTTGCCATTGGGACGCTTCCTCTCAGCGGGCGTAACGATGGGGGACGAAAGGCATCGGCACGACACGCGCGGGCAGGGGCTTGCCGCGCACGATCAGGTGCAAGGCAGTGCCATCGGCGGCGAGGTCCCTGCGGACGTAGCCCATGGCGATCGGCGCGCTCAGCGTGGGCGAGAAGCCGCCGGACGTGACGATGCCGGCCGCGGTGCCGTCGCCGGCGACGATCTCGGTCCGCGCGCGGGCTGGCGCGCGGCCGTCGGGGCGGATGCCGACCCGGTGGCGGTGGGCGCCATGCTCGAGCTGGTCGCGGATGGGCGCGGCGCCGAGGAAGTCCCACGCAGCGCGGCGGCGCTTGCCGATCACCCAGGTCAGGTCGGCCTCCACCGGCGTGGTCAGTTCGTCGATGTCGTTGCCATAGAGGCAGAGCCCGGCCTCCAGCCTGAGCGAATCGCGCGCGCCGAGCCCGGCCGGTGCCACCTCGGGCTCCGCCACCAGACGCTGTGCCAGCGCTTCGGCGCGGTCGGCGGGGACGGAAATCTCGAACCCGTCCTCGCCGGTGTAGCCGGAGCGCGAGACCAGGCAGGGGATGCCGGCCAGCGTGACGGCGGCGACACCCATGAATGGCAGCCGCGCCGCCTCCTGGCCGATCCGGGCGATCACGGCGGCGGCGGCGGGACCCTGCAGGGCGAGCAGGGCGCGGTCCTCATGCGGATGAAGCTGCACACTGGGCGGCAGGTTGGCGGCGATGTGGCTGAAGTCGTCGGCCTTGCGGCTGGCGTTCACCACCAGGAACAGCCGCTCCTCGCCGATATTTGCCGCCATCAGGTCGTCGATGATGCCGCCCGCCTCGTTGGTGAGCAGCGTGTAGCGCTGCCGCCCCGGCTTCAGCCCGATCAGGTCGCCGGGCACCAGACGCTCCAGCGCGCCGGCGGCGGTGGCCCCGGTCAGCGTCGCCTGCCCCATATGCGAGACGTCGAACAGCGCCGCCTTGGCGCGGCAATGCAGGTGTTCGGCCAGCACGCCCTTGTACTGCACGGGCATGGCGTAGCCGGCGAACGGCACCATCCGCGCGCCGAGGGCGCGATGCCAGGCATCCAGCGGCGTGGTTTTCAGCGGCCTGGGCGTGGGGTCATCCGGCAGCGCATTCTCGATCACTGGTCCGCTCCGCAAGCGAGGTCACAGGCCGGCCATGTGCCGGTTCCAATGACCCCCCTCTGTCGGGCGACCTGAGAGATTCAAAGCGCTTGGCGCTTCTTACTCCGTCGGTGCGGCGGGCGGATGTGCTGCCTGCCGGCTTTCCAGAGATCCCTGATCCCGCCGCGGTCCCTGGTACCTGAGCGTTTCCGGGGGCCGGTTGCGCCTTCGGCGACGGAGCAGGACTCCGCTCTCTCCCGCGCCGGGTGGCTGGGACGAGCGCAAGATGCCCTACTGGGCGTTAATGCACAATGAAAGATCAGAGCCAGGCCATCAGCACTCGGTGGCCGGTCATTGGGATGCCAGATGATAAAGGGAAAGTTACCACGCGCTGCGCTGCGGCGAGGCGCGGTCGATCAGCGCTATCAGGAATGGGCGGCCCATCGTTTGACGCTCCTCCATTGCGTCACAGGCTTCCGAGCGCCCGCACGTCAACGCTTCCTCAATCGTTTGGCGGCATCGTGACACGCGGAGGTGTGGCGGGATGCTGCTTGACAGCGTGCGCAGGCTGCTCGGATGGCATACGTCGCCGACCGAGGCGCCGTTCGCCGCAATCTCGCCGTCGCTCGCACCGGCGACGGCGCTCGCCGAGAACGACGATCCGGTGTGGCCAAGTGCGCGCATCGGGATTGCCGAGGCGCTCTGGGGCGAAGGGTTCCTGTTTCCGGGCGGCGCGGCGGAGACGCTTCGCCTCGCCAAGCCGATCGGATTGTCGGCTGCGTCGAGCCTGCTGCTGCTTGGCGCCGGCAGCGGTGGGCCGCCTCGCAGCATCGCCACCAACCTCGGTGTCTGGGTCAGCGGCTTCGAGGCCAATCCCCGGCTGGCGACACTGGCGAACGAGCGCAGCGTCCGCGCCGGGCTTGGGCGGCGGGCTCAGGTCGAGACCTGGGATCCGCTCGCGCCGAAATTCCCGCTGCACTATTACCACCACGGCATGGCGCTGGAGCCCTTGCACGGCGCCAAGCCCGAGCCGACCCTGGCCGCGATGTCGCTCGCGCTGAAGCCTGGCGGGCAGCTCGTGCTGGTGGAACTCGTGGCGGACCTGAAGCTCGATGCGGACGATCCGATGGTTGCCGCCTGGGCGCGTCTCGATCACCGCCCCCCCGACGTTCCGAGCGAGCTGGCGGTCACCAGGATTCTGCGGCAGCTTGGCTTCGACGTGAGGATCGTCGAGGACGTCTCCCGCCGTCACATGCAGCACTCGGTAGCGGGGTGGCTCACGGCGGTCCGGGCGATGGAGGACACGCGGCCGACGCTGCATCATCTGGCACTGGTGGTGCGCGAGGCGGAGCTGTGGCTGGCGCGCTTCCGCCTGATGCGGGCCGGCAGGCTGCGCCTGGTGCGCTGGCACGCGATCGCGCGTGGCGGGATCGAGCTGCCGCCGGGTTGACAGGTGCGCCTGCGGCCCGTATCCAGCGCCGCTCTTCACGAGGCGCCGCCATGAGAGTTCGCAACAGCCTGAAGGCCGCGAAGACCCGAGACAAGAACTGCCGCGTGGTGCGCCGGCGCGGGCGCGTCTACGTGATCAACAAGAAGAACCCAAGGATGAAGGCCCGCCAGGGCTGAGAGGCCGCCGGCCGCGCGGCGTTCGCGCCACTTCCTGCACCGCGGGATGCCGTCTATTGTCGCGGCTGACACCCAGCCGCAGCAAGGTCATCGCCGCATGATCCCGCCCAAGGACCAGCTCGTCATCTGCTTCGCGCACGCTGCGTATCAGATGAAGGCCTGCTTCGATGCGCTGAACACGGGCATCGCCAGCTTCGAGCTGCGCGAGCGCGACGAGTTTGAACGCCGTGCGCATGAAGCCGATGTGATCGTCGTTTCCGGCATGTGGCACAACGGGCTGATCCCGTTGGCGACGGAATTGCGCTTCATCCAGTCGATCGGCTCGGGCACCGACCAGTTCGACAAGGCGCAGCTCGCCGCGCGCGGCGTGCGCCTGGCGAGCGCAGCCGGGGTGAATGCGCGTGCTGTTTCGGAGCATGCGATCTCGCTCATTCTGGCCCTGGCACGGCGGCTGCCGGAGGCGCGCGACAACCAGGCACGGCGTTTCTGGCGCGGCATGATCGGCGATCTGTCGCAGCGCGAGGACGAGCTGACCGGCAAGACAATGCTGATCATCGGGCTGGGGCGCATCGGCGGGCGGCTGGCGCAGCTCGCCAAGGCGTTCGACATGAACGTGGTCGGCTTCCGCCGCGATCCTGCCGCCGGACGGGGTGCGGCGGATTCCGTTCATACGCTGGCCGAGCTACCGGCGTTCCTGCCGAAAGCCGACTTCGTCGTTCTCACCTGTCCGCTGGTGCCGGAGACCGAGGGCGTGATCGACGCCAGGGCGCTGGGGCTGATGCAGCGTTCTGCGTATCTGATCAATGTCGGCCGCGGGCCCTGTGTGGTCGAGTCCGCGCTGATCGAGGCGCTGCGGGCGGGCCGCATCGCCGGCGCCGCACTCGATTGCACCGACCCGGAGCCGCCCGAGGAGTTTTCCCCGTTCTGGACCATGCCGAACGTGTTCATCACGCCGCACACCGGCGGCGAGACACGTAAATACGAAGCGAACGTCATCGAGATCCTGATGGAGAACCTCGATCGCCTGTGGCGCGGCGAGACGACGTTGCGCAACCAGGTCGTGTGAATGGCAGGCTTGCCCTGAACCCGGGCCGGGGCCATTTTCCTGCCATGATCAGGCAACCCGAACCGAAGGCCGACGTGCTGGCGCGCCGCGACGCCATCGTCGCCGGTCTGCGTGCGCTGCTGCCGGCGGATGCCGTGATTGCCGAGCCGCTCCTGCTCAAGCCGTACGAAACCGACGGGTTGGCCGCCTACCGCCAGCCGCCGCTTGTCGTCGTGTTGCCCGAGACGACGGAGCAGGTCGCCGCAGTGATGCGGTTCTGCCATCAGGAGGGTGTGCGCGTGGTGCCGCGCGGTGCCGGCACGTCGCTGTCCGGTGGCGCGTTGCCGATGGCAGACGCGGTGGTGGTCGGGCTGATGCGGATGAACCGCATCCTCGACATCGACTACGCTGACCGCTGCGCCACCGTGCAGGCCGGCGTCACCAACATCGGCATCACCACTGCGGTGCAGGGCAGGGGGTTCTTCTACGCGCCTGACCCGTCGAGCCAGCTCGCCTGCATGATTGGCGGCAACGTCAACATGAACTCCGGCGGCGCGCATTGCCTGAAATACGGCGTCACCGCCAACAACCTGCTCGGCCTGAAGATCGTCACGGTGGAGGGCGAGGTTCTCGCCATCGGCGGCGCGCATCTCGACGCGGCCGGCTACGACTGGCTGGGCCTGCTCACCGGCAGCGAGGGCCAGCTTGCCGTGGTCACCGAGGTGACGGTGCGCATCCTGCGCTCACCCGAGGGCGCGCGCGCCATGCTCGCCGCGTTCCGTTCCAACGAGATTGCTGGCGCGTGCGTCGATTCCATCATCTCGTCCGGCATCATTCCGGTGGCGCTGGAATTCATGGACCGTCCCGCGATCCATGCGTGCGAGGCGTTCGCGCATGCGGGATATCCGCTGGACGCCGAGGCGATGCTGATCATCGAAGTGGAAGGCAGCCCGGCGGAGCAGGACGATCTGCTGTCGCGCATCCGCGCGATCTGCGAGAGGCACGATCCGATCAGCCTGAAAATATCCCAATCGGCGGAGGAATCGCTGGCGATCTGGAAGGGCCGCAAGGGCGCATTCGGCGCGATCGGCCGGATCAGCCCGGATTATCTCTGCATGGACGGGGTCATCCCCACCTCGCGGCTGCCCGACGTGCTGCGCCGCATCGGCGAGATGAGCGAGAGCTACGGCCTGAAGGTCGCCAACATCTTCCACGCCGGTGACGGCAACCTGCATCCGCTGATCATGTTCGACGCCAACGACGCCGAGAGCTTCCGCAAGGCGGAAATCTTCGGTGCCGACATCCTGAAGCTTTGCGTCGAGGTCGGCGGCTGCCTCACCGGCGAACACGGCGTGGGCGTGGAGAAGCGCGAGCTGATGGTGGTGCAGTTCACCACGCAGGAGCTGGACCAGCAGCGCCGCATCAAGTCGGCCTTCGACCCCGGCTGGCTGCTCAATGCGAACAAGGTGTTCCCGCTTTCGGCTGCTGTCTAGCGAGGCAGTCCCTTTCGCGCAGGCACGAATGATGGGTATCGCTGCGCTCAACCCATCCTACGGGCTGCGGCGTTGCGGCATAGGCGTAGGATGGGTTGAGCGCAGCGATACCCATCACGACTGGCGACGCTCGCTCGCGTTTCGGGTCACCCTGAACCCGCTACAGATTACCGGCATACGCTTTAGCCTCTAACCCATTGGTTCAGACTAAATGGTTAAGGGCGTTCCCTATTCGCTGAGGCGGTACACGCAAACATGAACGATCTGTTGGCGCCGGCGGATGAGGCGGGGATCGCCGCCGCGATGGCCAAACAGAGCGGCATCAGCGCCAGTTCGGTGCAGCGCATCATCCCCTCCGCCACGGCCCCTTTCCGGTGATCAGTAGCCGGCGGCGCGGTCCACCACCTCCTTGAGCGGGCGTCCGTCGAGGAAGCGCCCCAGATTCTCCACGAACAGCCGCGCGACGATCGTGTCGCGCCGCGGATGCCCGCCGCCGATATGCGGGAGCACGATGATCCCCTCCGTCGTCCAGAACCGATGCTCTGCCGGCAGCGGCTCCTGCCGGAACACGTCGAGCACCGCGCCGGCGATGCGCTTCGATTGCACCGCTTCGATCAGGTCGGCATCGGCGATCAGATGGCCGCGGCCGAAGTTCAACAGCCACGCGCCGGGCTTCATCTGCCCGAGACGCTGCGCGTTGATGAAATTCTCGGTTTCCGGTGTCGCCGGCAGCAGCAGCAGGACGAAATCGGCCTGTCCCAGCACCTCCGCCGTGCGCTCGGGAGGCAGCACCGCCGCGAGCCCCGGCAGCTTCGCGCCGCCCCGCCTGGTGCCGATCACCCGCATCCCCAGCGCGGTGGCGAGGCGCGCCACCTCCTGGCCGACGGCGCCCAGGCCCAGAATGCCGAGCGTCTTGCCGTTCAACGGCGTTGCGACGCGGCGGGTCCATTGCCGTCGCTTCTGGTCCTCCACGATCGCGGCATAGGGCTTGGTCAGGTGGAACAGGGCGCCAAGGATGTTCTCCGGCATCGACTCGCGGTGCGTGCCGCGCGCGCAGGTGAGCGTCAGGTCGCGTGGCAGGTCGGGCAACGCCAGCCAGCCCTCGACGCCCGCGGTCAGTGCCTGCACCCAGCGCAGCTTCGGCATCTGCGGCAGCAGGCCGGGCGGGGCGCCCCAGGCGAGCAACGCCTTGGTATCCGCGCGCTGCGCCTGCGACGGCGTGTCCTTGCGCGTCAGAGCCTCGACTGCGACGCGTTGGGCGAGGCCGGCCGCAGCGATCGCTTCGACATAGGGCGCGGGTGCATCGGTCCAGAGCAGTATGCGGGGCAGGTTTGGCATGGGGGCAATCCTGTTGTGTTGCCCCCAGCGTAACGAGGCAGCGGCGGGAGGGCTATGGCGGGTGCTGCGCTAAATCCAGCCAATCAGCCGGCGCCGGTTGCCTCGGTTCCACCCGTGCGCAGAAATTGCTGCGCCGCCTCCGGGTCGATCAGCGCGTGAAGCTCGAATTGCACCGGGATGATGTCCGCCCATTCGTTCAACCGCCGGTGCAACGCTTCGTTCGACGGCACATCGAACAATACCACCGCACCACGCCCCACCCTGGCGTAGACGGAGCGGACCTCGCCGGCGGCCTGCAGCGGTCTGATCCACTCCCAGTACCGCTGCCTTGA
>JBGPND010000130.1:0-14828 GCA_041487355.1 Acetobacteraceae bacterium
CACCTTCTGCTCCATCTCGATGTCGCGTATCGCATGCCCCGCCTTGCTGCCGGTGGTGGGCAGCGTATCGAGCCAGCGCGTCGAGGCCAGCTTCACCGTCTTCAGCGTCATCTCCGCGCTGGTGCCGCCGATGACGATGGCAAGGTGATACGGCGGGCAGGCGGACGTGCCGAGCGAACGCATCTTGCCATCGAGGTATTTCAGCAGACGCTCCGGCGACAGGATCGCCCGCGTCTCCTGGAACAGAAACGACTTGTTGGCGGACCCGCCGCCCTTGGCGACGAACATCAGATGCAACTCGTCGGCATGCGCCTCGCCGGGCGCCGCCATGATGTCGAACTGCACCGGCAGGTTGTTGCCGGTGTTCACTTCCTCGAACATCGACAGCGGCGCCATCTGCGAATAGCGCAGATTGGTCTCGGTGTAGGTGCGATGGACGCCCCAGGACAGCGCCTCCTCCTCGTCGCCATCCACCCAGACGCGCTGGCCCTTCTTGCCGAACACGATCGCCGTGCCGGTGTCCTGGCACATCGGCAGCACGCCGGCGGCGGCGATGTTGGCGTTCTTCAGCAGGTCGAGCGCCACGAACCGGTCGTTCGCGCTGGCCTCGGGGTCATCCAGGATGGCGCGCAACTGCGCCAGATGCCCGGGCCGCAGCAGGTGCGACACGTCGCGGAAAGCCTGGAACGCCAGCTCGCTCAGCGCGTCGGGTGCGATGCGCAGCACCGTCTGCCCGTCGCAGGTCGCGGTGTGCACGCCGCCGATCGGCAACTGCTTCCATGGCGTGCGATCCGGTCCCAGCGGGAACATCGGCGAATAGATAAAGCCGGCCCCCGGGCGATTGACCCGGGGGCCGGACGGCCTCGGCATCGGGGCGTTCATTGGGTGCTCTCTGTCTCGCTATTCTCGTGACGGCGGACGGCGGCGGAACGCGTCGAGGCTGACCACCTGCGGTGTCTCGCCTGGCTTCTCGGGTTCGACTGTGTCGGGTTCCGGCGTTGCCGGCACGTCCGGCACGGCGGTCGGGCGGAAGCGCAGCCCGTAACGCACATGCGGATCGGCAAAGCCGGTCACCGCGCCGAGCGGAATCACCAGGGACGCAGGCACGCCGCCGAACGACAGGCCGATGCTGATCAGCCCGGCCTCGGGGTCCATCTTCAGGTCCCAGAACTGGTGCTGCAGGACAATCGTCATCTCCTGCGGATACTGCGCCCGCAGCCGCGGCGGGATGACCACGTCAGGATGATCGGTGCGAAATGTCAGGTAGAAATGATGCTCGCCCGGCAGGCCATTCGCGGCGGCATACGTCATCGCCTGCGCCACCACCTGGCGCATCGCCGCCTCGATCCAGTCTTCGTATGGGAGCAGGCTCTCCGGCCGTTGCTCCGTGTCGTCTGCCATCCGGGCTCCTCGTGTGTCCTGCCGCACCCATAGCGCGCGGCGCCTGACGGGGCAAAGGCTCCACCAGATGGCGTGTCGCCACCGGCCTGCCTAGAGGCCCCGCCGCCACGCGCCTCGCGCGCTTTACACAGCAGCCGATCCCTCGAATGCTGCCGGCGCGGGATCGAGGCGACAACAGACATGGATGCGACGCGCGCCGGCCAAGCGCGGCAATCTTCGGCCGGTACCGAGAGCGAGGGCCCGCCCTGGCAGCGAACGCTGTGGACCATGGTCGGGGTCCAGTTCGTCATGAGCATCTCGTTCAGCATCCTGAGCCCGATCATGCCGCTGTTCCTGCCCGAGCTCGGCGTGGTGTCGCGGGAGGCGGTCGATGTCTGGGCCGGCGTGCTCGCCTCGGTCACCTCGTTCGTCGGCATCTTCACCGCGCCGATCTGGGGCGGGCTTGCCGATCGCTATGGCCGCAAGCTGATGGTGCTGCGCTCCACGTTCGGCATCGCGATCTTCACGCTGCTGATGGGCGTGGCGGCGAATCCCTGGCACATGCTGGCGTTCCGCGCCGGCATGGGGATGCTCGCCGGCTTCAATTCCGCGGCGACCGTGCTGGTGGCGACGCAGGTGCCGGAACAGCGCCTCGGCTATTCGCTTGGCTGGCTCGGCACGGGACAACTGGTGGGTTCGCTGATCGGTCCGCTGCTTGGTGGCGTGGTGGCGGACCTCACCGGCAGCTATCGCGTGCCGTTCTTCTTTGCCGGGGTGATTTCGCTGATGGCATTCCTCGGGACGTGGCGGTTCGTGCCGGAGCGGTTCAGCCGCCCGGGCGAGGGCCGCCAGAGGCACTCGCTGCTCGCAGGCATTTCGATTTTGACGCGCACGGCAGGTCTGATACCGCTGATCGTGGCGATGCTGATGGTGCAGTTCGCCACCCAGGCGGTGCAGCCGGTGGTCACTCTGTTCGTGCAGGAGATGCTCGGGCAGCGGCCGGATCTCGCCACACTGGGCGGCCTGGCATTCTCGGTCACCGGAATTGCCGGCGTCCTGTCGGTGCCATTCCTCGGCAAAAAGAGCGACGTGATCGGCTACCGGGTCGTGTTGCTGATCAGCCTGCTGGGCGCCGCTCTGTTCACCGTGCCGCAGGCCTTCCCGCTCGGCTACTGGGCCTTCGTGGTCGAACGTTTCGGCCTCGGCTTGTTCGTCGGTGGGATCCTGCCGGCGGCGAACGCTCTGATCGGGCGGTTGACCACGTCGGCAAGCCGCGGCTTCGTGTTCGGCATGGTCTCGTCGGCGTATTTCATCGGCAACACGCTCGGCCCGCTGACCGGTGGCGTGGTCGCGGCCACCGTCGGCATACGCTGGGTGTTCGCGGTGACCGCCGTGATGCTGCTGGCCAATCTGGTGTGGGTCTACTTCACCGTGCCGGAAGCAGGCGACGATGATCGCGTGGCATAAGCTGGAGGATCAGTTCGACATCCGGCTGTCATTGCGAGGAGCGAAGCGACACGGCAATCTCGTGCCCGGTGCGCGCTCACCACGAGATTGCCGCGTCGCTTCGCTCCTCGCAATGACAGTGTGAATCGATTGGTCGGGCTCGTCAGCCGCTCTTGCGCTGGAAGCGCCGCATCACCTCCACAAGCCGGTCGAGCGGCAGTGCATGCGCGGTGTGCCCGTCCAGCCCAGTCATCGTCTCGGCCGCGGTCAGCGCGTTGAGGATCGCTTCCTCGGTGGCCTCTGCCGCGGCCTGGAACAGCTCGTTCATGCTGTCGGGCGACAGCATCCGGACGGTGCTGATCGTCTCGCCCTGGCGGATGTGGTTGCCGGTGGCGAAGGCGAGGAAGATGTCGCCGCTGCCGTTGAAGCCGACGCCGCCGACCCAGGCGAGGCCGGTGGTCGCGCGCCGCGCCAGCCGCTGGCACTGGATCGGCAGCAACGGCGCGTCGGTGGCCAGCACCACGATGATGGAGCCGGCATCGTGCGGAATGGCGCGATGCGACGGCACGATGTCCGGGCCGATCTCGCGCCCGACCGGCACGCCGTCGATGCGCAGCAGCGCGCGTGCGCCGTAGTTCGCCTGCACCAGGGCGCCGACGGTGTAGGATGCCGCGTCCACCTGTACGATGCGCGACGCCGTGCCGGTGCCGCCCTTGAACTCGTGGCAGATCATGCCGGTGCCGCCGCCGACATTGCCTTCCGCCAGCGGTCCGCACGCGGCGGCATCCAGCGCGGCGATCGCGTGCTCGGTGGTGACCGGGAAGCTGGCGGCGTCGCTGAGCCAGCCATCGTAGGTCTCCGCCACCACGGGCAGCAGCCAGGGTTGCGGCACTTTCTCGCGCACGGCCAGCGCGCAGATCGCATCGCGCACCACGCCGACGGAATACGTGTTGGTGATGCAGATCGGCGCGGCGAGCAGCCCCTGTTCGGCGATCCACGCCCAGCCGGTCATCTCGCCGTTGCCGTTGAACGAGTGGATGCCGGCGAACACCGCATCGGTCCAGATCTCCGGCCCGCGCGGCCAGATCGCGGTGACGCCGGTGCGAACGATCGAGGGCTGGTCGCGGATCAGCGTCGTGTAGCCGACGCGCACGCCGGGCACGTCGGTGATCGCGTTCCACGGTCCCGTTGGCATCGTGCCGGTGGTGATGCCGAGATCACGCAGTCTTGCGCGTGGCATGGCGGCCCCTTTCAGCCGGAAGCGACCGCTGCCGGTCGTGTCTGTTCGGCGGCCTCGGTGGCGAGTTGCTGTTTACCACTCCACCGTATCGTTGTAGCAGCGCCGCCATGTTTGGCTCGATCATGAAGCGCACGACGGTGACCAGGAAGCCCTTCGGCTGGGCGTCACGTGCGTGCGGGTTCCTGTGCTGCGAGCGCACTCGATCGCGCTGACGGTCGAGTTCGAGCGGCCGATCGGCCCGGCCGAGGCGCACGAGGTCATGGCCGAGGCAACTGGCGTGCGCATCGTCGATGACGTGGCGCGCAATCACTTCCCGATGCCGCGGGAGGCGTCCGGGCAGGGCGACGTTCTCGTCGGGCGCATCCGTCAGGACCCGAGCGACCCGTCGGGCTGCTCGCTTGCCCTGTTCATGGCGGGGGATCAGTTGCTGAAGGGCGCCGCGCTGAACGCGGTGCAGATCGCCGAAAGATTGGTGGTGTAGCCACTCTTCACACGTCACGGCCGGGATCGACCCGGCCATCGCGGAACGACTCGTGGCGTGATCGCAATGCGGACTGGGCGTCCGGGCGCCCAGACCGCGTTGTAGCGCGTCAGCCGCTCAGAACCTCCGCTCGCTTTCCTCGATCACCATGACCGTCGCGGTGACGACCTCGGCCTCGTGCAGCCAGCGCGTGACCAGGCCGGCAATGACTGCGCCGATGATCGGCGCCAGCCAGAACAGCCAGAGCTGGGCAACATAATCGCCGCCGGCGAACAGCGCCGGGCCGGTGCTGCGCGCTGGGTTGACCGAGGTGTTGGTGACGGGAATCGACACCAGGTGGATCAGCGTGAGGGCGAGCCCGATGGGTATCCCGGAAAACCCAGCCGCGGCGCCTTTCGATGTGCAGCCGATGATGATCATCAGGAAGAAGAAGGTCATCAGGGCCTCCATCGCGAAGCAGGCGGCGAGGCTGTATTTGCCTGGACTCAGGTCGCCAAAGCCGTTCGCGGCAAACCCTCCTGGGACCCATCCGGCCTTGCCTGAGGCGATCCAGTACAGTGCTGCCGCGGCGGCAATGGCGCCAATCACCTGGGCGATGACGTACGGCACGACATCGGCGGCGCTGCATCGCCCGCCGGCCCACAATCCTATGGTGACCGCCGGATTGAAGTGGCCGCCGGAGATGTGCCCGACCGCATAGACCATGGTGAGCACGGTGAGCCCGAAGGCGAACGCCACGCCGAGGAAGCCGATCCCGAGGGACGGAAAACCAGCGGCCAGCACCGCGGCGCCGCAACCGCCGAAGGTCAGCCAGAATGTACCGAAGAATTCAGCCGCGGCACGCCGTGTCATTTCCATGAGTTCCTCCACTTGGCAGCAGATCTGCTCGAGATACGCAGCCGGTATTTCGGGAGAGCCGGAAGCAGAAGTAGCAGTAGGCCCGGAGAAGTCACACTTCTGTCGCGGATGATGGGCACTGCAATTCAACAATGACCGCGTGGATTGCTGGCCGACTGTATTGCTGTGACCGATTCCGTGGCCAGGCTCATTCTGAGCGCGCAATTCGTCTGGAGGCAAGAAGAGAATGCCTGCCGACATTTTGTATACAGGGCAATTCAATTCACCCCCGTCCTGTGATGACACGGATACCTTCGGCCTTGTTCTCGGCGAAGTATTCTCGTGCTGGGTGGGGCGTCTGGCCTCTGCGTCGGATGCTGGCCAAGACCCGCGGCGCGGCATCCGATCGCACCCGGCAGTGATCCTCGCGAAAGGTGACGTCGCGGACGTGGAACAGGCCATTTTCGATCTGCCAATGTTGACGTGCCAGGCCAAGCAGGCAGGCCGCATCAGCTCGGTCTGGCGGGCTTGAGGCGCCAAGCGCAGCAAAAGTGATGGCGTAAATGACCTCGCGCGAACACAAGGTCTTGGTCTCGCGCGTCCGTTCGATCCGGCAGATCGCCATGAGCCTGGGCCATTGCTGATCGAGCCGCGCCGGCAGCACGCTGCGCACGGCGATGCGGCGGGTCTCGATGCGCCTGTGACCCTTGTCCACCGTTTCGGCACGGCGGAGATCGGGCGGATCAGCGGGTTTGCGCGGTGTCCCCGGCTGGAACGAGATGGCTGAGGGGGGGATCGTCGCCGAATGCGTGGGCCAATTCCGCTTTCAGCTCCGGTTGGTTGTCCCCCGCCTCCGCAGGGGCAGCTATCGATCGCCAGATGCCCGACCGGCTGGTCGCTGCGCAACTGGCCGCACAGCGCCCGGTCGAGGTCGTCCGAGGCAAGGGCCTGGAAAGCATAATGATATGTTGCGTGGCACGGCGCTCGCCCACGGCTGATGCCGAAGCCCTCCAGCCCTCCGTGGGCGTTCAAGGAGTGAATGGGCGGTCAACCGCTGAATTGAATCGCCCTGATTTTGTATACGGGCAAGGCCACGCCAACGCTGGCCAAGTCGGACTGGTGGCGGAGTGGGGGGCTTCTGTTGCCCGGTGCCCCCCGAACCGCGCTTATCGCTTATGCAGCGACAGCGAGCGCCTCATTGTCATTGGCACTTGTCATATGGCCCGATAACGGCGGAACCATGCCGAGCGAAAAGTGTGTCTTTACCGCGCGTGTCGAGCCTGTGTCGCCCCCGCAATGGTGGAGGCGCCGGGCACTGCCCCCGGGTCCACTACGCTTATTCCACGCACCGTTTATCGCCGTAGCCGGCAAGCCGGCATCGGTAATATAGGCAGTCGGCCCCCGGATTGAAAGTGGGGTCGTCCCCTGTGGAGTCCCCAATGCGCCTGACCGAAGACCAGACGGCCGAGATCGCCGCCCTCCGCGCCCAGAGCGGGGAGACCCGTCGGCCGACCGTGCCGGCGCTGGAGGCACTGCTCTACGAGGCGACCCCGGTGCTGGATCACGGTTTCATCCGAGTGATCGACTACATGGGCGACGATGCCGCCATCGTCCAGGCGGCCCGGGTGTCCTATGGGCGCGGCACACGGCGGGTTTCCGAGGATTCCGGGCTGATCCGCTACCTGATGCGCCACCGGCATTCCACGCCGTTCGAGATGTGTGAGATCAAGTACCACGTGAAGCTGCCGATCTTCGTCGCCCGGCAGTGGATCCGCCATCGCACCGCCAACGTGAACGAGTATTCCGCGCGCTATTCGATCCTGGACCGCGAGTTCTACCTGCCGGCCCCTGAGCATCTCGCGGCGCAATCGGCCGCCAACCGGCAGGGCAGGGGGGACGTGCTGGGTGGCGAGGAAGCCGCACACGTGCTCGATCTGCTGCGCGAGGACGCGGCGCGCTGCTACGACCACTACGCCGAGATGCTGAACGAGGACGCGGCGGGCGCCGGACGCGATCCGTCGCGCCATGGCCTGGCGCGCGAGCTGGCGCGGATGAACCTGACGCTGAACACCTACACGCAGTGGTACTGGAAGACCGACCTGCACAACCTGTTTCACTTCCTGTCGCTGCGGGCGGACGCGCACGCGCAGTATGAGATCCGCGTCTATGCCGAGGCGATGCTGGAGACGGTGGCGGCCTGGGTGCCGGTGGCCTGCCAGGCGTTCCGCGACTATCGGCTGGGTGCGGTGACGCTGTCGGCACAGATGCTGGCTGCGGTGCGGCGGATGCTGGCCGGTGAGTCGGTGGACCAGCCGAACAGCGGCCTGAACCGACGCGAATGGGGGGAACTGATGGTGACACTGCGTCGGGAAGGTTGACTTCTATACGCGAATCGCGTATAGTTTATCCTTCGTTAGTCGCGTCTGGCGATGTCTGCACGGAGATGCCGTGGAGACTGCGGTGGCGTGGCAAGTGCTGGACTTCGACTTCGGCGGTATCGACACGGTTTTGGTCACGCTTGTCGACGGGAACCATCGGATCGAGGTATTGGCCGACGTGGAATTGGATCGCCGCCGTGCGGTGTTGCGCGGCCTGCACATCCAGGGTGTCGGACGGAACACGCTGGGACCAGCGGTACTGCGGGGGCTGATCGGCTGGGCCAAGGAGTATCTGGATGTCGACGAACTCAGAATTGAAGGCGCGGTTAGAACATCTGGGGCCAGTCCGGGACGTATCCCGGCCGTCCTTGTCTTCTGAGGAATCGGTCGTCGTTCTGCTGCGTCGAACCGGGCCGCTCGACAAACCGATCACCGTTGCCCGTCGCCTGTTCGCGGCGGGGCTGACCCTCAAGGAGGCGCACAACGCCATAAACAAGCTAGCGGCTTGCGGATGGGCGGTGTGCGCGGTCGCTCTGACTGAAGACTTGCGTGCATTGGGTCGCGAACTTGGCGAGATGAACGTGCAGCTCCGTCAGCGTCGGTCGCCGACCGAGAGCGCCGAAGCGGTTGTCACGATGCGCACCCAGCACGGCCTGTCGCAGCGCGAATATGCCGATCTGCTCGGCATCGACGTGCGGACGCTGCAGAACTGGGAGCAGGGACGCAATCGGCCCGATCCTGCCGCGGTCAGCCTGATGCGAATCTTCGCCCATGCACCGGAAGTGTTCGAAGAGGCACTTTCGGAGCCGCTGGCCTGAACATCACGACAGCTTGCGCGGCACGCTCTCCGACCAGCTCTTGTGGAAGTAGGGCTTGCCGTTGACGCTGATCCGCACCGTGGAGAGATGCGTGTAGCTGGCTGCGTCGCTGGCCGTCTGGCAGGCCGCGTCGACGCGGATATCCAGTGTCGGATGCATCGCAACGTGCGTGGCGGACGCGTCGATCACCGTATGCGCCAGGTTGCGGTTCGACACGGTGTAGCGCGAGTGGTTGGTCGTGCGGCCTCCCTCTGGTGCCCGCAGCACGCAGGTAACGATGTCCTTCACCAGATCGAGATGGAACGCGTATTCCGGCCGGGCAAGCGCTTCCACCGGCGGCACCGCGTGCGGTGAGGCAGCGCGGCGGCCAGGCGCCGATACGGATGATATTCCATCACCGCGGGGAAGCGGCCAAGTGCATCCGGGCGGGTAATGCGCACGTTGAGTTCCACGCCGCCGCCGCCGCGCACGAACGCGCGGACCGCCCTGATTGTCGGCACGGCCATCAGCGGTTGGTTTCGATCGGGCGCACCCGGCTACCGTCGCCTACTTCATCGGGCAGATTGAGCGCCACACGCTCACCGACCTTCGCACCTTCCGCCAGGCTGACGCGCAGGCCGTCGGTGGTCGCAACCTTCACCGGACGGAGATGCACCAGATTGTCGCCGCCCACGTTCGCAATGAAGGTATTGGTGCCGCGCACGAGAAGGCCGGCCACCGGAATTTCAGGAAATGCGGTGATCGGCACGTGCAAGGTCACGTAGGCGAAAGCACCCGGCACCAGGAAACCTTCGCTGTTGTCGACATCGAGTTCCACGAACAAAGTCCGCGTGCGTGGATCGAGCACATCCGAGGTGCGGGCGATGCGCGCCCGGACGCGCCGGTCTGGGTTGGACCCGTCCGCCACATCAGCCATGTCACCGACATGGACGAACGGCACGTCTCTCTGCTCGACATAGACATCGACGCGTAGCCGGGTCATGTCGGCGATCGTCATCACCGGTTGGTTGCTGGTCTGGCTGGTCACCGAGCTCTGCACCAGCACGCCGATGTCGACGAAGCGCGCTGTCACCGTGCCGTCGAACGGTGCGCGCAGCACCTCGTAGGATTTCATCACGGCAAGCTGCGCCACGGCCGCCTCGGCCATGCGGTAGGCGGTATTCGCAAGATCGGCCGCCTGCACCGAGGTCCAGCCGCGTCCCACCAGATCGCGTGCCCGCTCGGCGTTCTTGCGCTTGTTCTCGAGGTCGCTCACCGCGGCATCGTACTGCCGATCGGTCTCCGCGGATTCCACCTCGGCCACAATCTGCCCGGCCTTCACGTGATCCCCGCGATCCACCGGGATCGATCGGACATAGCCACTCACCTTGCCGTACAGTGTCGCGTTCTGATACGGCCTTGTGTCGCCGAGCAGCGTGATCAACCGCTCCTTCGGTCCCTGCGCGATCGTCGCGACCTGCACGGCGGGACCCAGGGCCACACCCTCCGCCATTGCCACGCGCGCCGCGACAAGCTGTGCATCCTTCTGTTGCCACAGGCGCAGACCGCCGAATGCCGCGCCTGCCACCAGCAGCAGCCCGCCGAGGTAGAGCAGGAACGAGCCGAAGCGACCGCGTCTAACCATGCAGAGCGTCCCCTGTCCCGTGCGAGCCCGTCGCCTCAGCCGCGAAGCGCGTGTCCAGACTGTGCAGGCTCGGCGGCTTGCGCCGCAGCAGCGTGTAGAAGATCGGCACGATGAACAGCGTGGAGATCGTTGCCACGATCAGGCCGCCGATCACCGCACGGCCGAGCGGCGCGTTCTGTTCGCCGGCCTCGCCGACCCCGAGCGCCATTGGCACCATGCCGATGATCATGGCCAATGCCGTCATCAGCACCGGGCGCAGGCGGATGCGGCCGGCCTCGATCACCGCGCGCAGCGGGCCGACCTCCTCGCGCGCGCGCAGGTCGTTGGCGAAGCTCACCACGAGGATCGAGTTCGACACCGAGATGCCGATCGACATGATCGCGCCCATCAGCGATTCGACATTGATCGTGGTGTGCGACAGTGCCAGCATCCACAGGATGCCCATCAGCGCACCGGGCACGGCCATCATGATGATGAGCGGATCCACCCAGGACTGAAACAGCACGACCAGCAGCGCGTAGACCAGGATGACCGCGAGCACCATGCCGAGCGCCAGGCTGCGGAACGAGCTCTGCATCACGTCGTTCTGCCCGAGGATCAGGATCTTCGTGGTGATCGGCAGGCCCTTGCTGACCTCGTCGATCGCCTTCTGGATGTCGGCGGCGGTCGAGCCGAGGTCGCGGCCATCGATGTTGGCGGCGATGTCGATCTCTCGCTGCACGGTGTAGTGGTTGACCGATTCCAGGCTCGACTTGGGATAGATCGTGGCAACATCGGCAAGCCGCAACACCGGTGCGGCCGGCAGCGCGGCCGGACCGCTCGCCAGGGTCGTGTCCGGGCGGCTGACCGGAGTATGCAGCAGGTCGGAGACCGAATTGATCTGGTCGAGCGGCGTCTGCACCGCGACCGAATAGTTCACGTTGTTCTGCGGATTGAGGAAGAAATTCGGCGCCACCAGCACGCTCGATGCAAGCGAGGTGAGGACGTTGTTGGCCACGTCGCGTTGCGAGATGTTCAGCTTCGCCGCGCGCAGGCGGTCCACGTCCACCTGCAATGTCGGGTAGTTCAGCACCTGCACCAGGTGCGCGTCGGCCACACCGGGAATCTTGCGCATGCGCTCCAGCAACTGCCGACCCAGACTGGTCGCCCGGTCGAAGTTCACGTCCTGGATCTGCACGTCGATCGGCGCCGACAGGCCGAAATTCATCACCTGGCTGACGATGTCGGCAGTCTGGAAATAGAAGATGCCGCCGGGAAACTCTTCCGGCAGCTTGGCGCGGATGGCGCGGATATAGTCGATCGATGGGTGGTGCTCCGGCTTGAGCGAAATCAGGATCTCCGCGTCCATCGAGCCGACATTGTCACTTGGCACGAATGCCAGATTGAACGAGGACGGCACACCGACCGTATCGTTGATGGTGTCCATCTCGTTCGCCGGAATGATCTTGCGGATGCTGTCCTCGACCTGCAGCACGAACTGTTCGGTCCGCTCGAGCCGCGTGCCTGGCGGAGCGCGGTAGTGCAGCTTGATCAGCCCGACATCGGCAGTGGGGAAGAAGTCCAGGCCGATCACCGTGGCAAGCCCGCCGGAGACCACCAGCAGCAAGCCGGCACACACCAGCACGAAAACCCGGTGGTGCAGGGTGCCTTCCAGCAGCCTGCCGTAGAAGTCCCGGAACCGCCCGAAGCTGCGGTCGAAGGCGCCGAGGAACCCGCGCGGCGGCCCGTGGTGCTGCGCCTCGGAGGCCAGCAGAAAGCGCGCGAAGCTCGGCACCACGCTGAACGACAGAACGTATGAGGCCAGCATGCAGAACACGACGGTGACGGCGAGCGGAATGAACAGGAAGCGCGCCACGCCGAACAGCAGGACGACCGGGAAGAACACGATGCAGATCGCCAGGGTGGCAACCGTCAGCGGCTGGATCACCTCTGCGCTGCCATCCAAAATTGCCACCGTGAGTGGTTTGCCCAATGACTGGTTGCGGTGAATGTTTTCGATCGTGACGGTGGCGTTGTCGACCAACAGGCCGATCGCCAGTGCAAGCCCACCGAGGGTCATCAGGTTGATCGTGTTGCCGGTGAGGAACAGCCCGACCAGGCCGGTGAATATCGACAGCGGGATGGAGGCGGAGACGATCACCGTGTTCCGCCAGCTTCCCAGGAACACCAGGATCAGCACCGAGACCAGGATCGACGAGATGATCGCCTCGCGGATCACGTTCTGCACGGCGGCGCGCACGAACACCGACTGGTCGAAGTCGAGCTTGAGTTCGAGGCCGGCTGGCGCCGCCGCCTGAATCTCCGGCAGTGCGTCGCGTGCGGCGTCGACCACGGCGATGGTGGAGGCATCGGCGTGCTTCAGGATGGCGAGGTAGACCGCACGCTTGCCGTTGACGTGCACGACGTTGGTCTGCGTCGCGAAACTGTCGCTGACCTTGCCGATGTCGCCAATGGTCACCGGCACTCCGTTGAAGACGCCGATCGGCAGGGCGTTGAACCGCTCCACCGCACTCGGGCTGGAATTCATCTGCACATTGTATTCGCGGTCGCCGAGGCGTGCGGTGCCTGCCGGGACGATCACGTTGGAGGCTTGTAGGGCATTCACCACGTCGACCGGCGCGAAGCCCTTGGCTTCCAGGCGGGACTGATCGAGGTCAACGATGATCTGGCGCGACTTGCCGCCGAACGGACCAGGGGTGGAGAGACCCGGAATGGTGAACAGCCGCACTCGGATGAAATTCAGGCTGTAATCATAGATCTGCTGCTCGGTCAGCGTCTTGCTCGACAGAGTCATCTGTACGACCGGGACGTTCGATGCGTTGAACTGGATGACGCCCGGTGGCTGCATGCCCGGCGGCGCGCCGCGCAGGATGGAGTTGTTCACCGAGCTGATCTGCGCGATGGCGCCGCCGATGTCGGTACCGGGCTGAAAATAGACCTTGAGTATGCCGATGCTGGGGATCGATTGCGACTCGATGCGGGAGATGCCGTTGACCGTGGTGGAGTAGGCGCGCTCGGAAATGAACACGACGCGTCGTTCCATGTCCTCGGTGGTGAGGCCGTTGTAGTTCCACACCACGAGAACCACGGGGATGTCGATCACCGGGAAGATGTCAACGATCATGCGCGTGACCGACAGCGCACCCATCAGCAGGATCAGCAGCGCGGCGATCGCCGATGTGTAGGGCCGGCGCAAGGCAAGCCGCACCAAGCCGATCATTGCGGCCCCCCTCCCGTTATACTTTCTCCCAGGTGTGACCAATTTGCCATTCCCATGGGGCGCTGCCAAGCGGGGGTTTGCCGCGGGCGAGGGAAGTGCCAACTTGGCCGGCCCGGATTGAAGGACACAGGACATGGATGCGCAGCAGATCGCCAACGCCGCTGCACTGCTGGTGAAGGCACGCCGCGGCGGACCACTGCTCGCCGACCTGCCGGCCGAATCCCGCCCGGCCAGTGTGACCGATGCGCACGCCATCCAGGATGCGGTCACGGCTGCATTGGGCAAGCCGGTCGGTGCGTTCAAGGCGATGGCGCCGGCCAGTGCCGAGGCGACGCGCGGCGTGATCTATGCCGGCACGATCCATCCGACGCCGGCGCGGATTCCGGCGGCCGAGGTGCCGCAATGCGGTGTCGAAGGCGAAGTCGCGTTCATCTTTCGCCGCGATCTGCCGGCGCGGGCAGCACCCTACTCGCGCGACGAGGTCGCCGCCGCGGTGGATGCCTGCGCCGCGATCGAAGTCGTCACCAGCCGCTTCCAGGACTCGAATGCAGTGTCGAATCTGGCGAAGCTGGCGGACTGCATCAGCAACGGCGCCTTCGTGCATGCCGCGCCGCCGGCAGATTGGCGCAGCCTGGAACTCGGCAAGCTGAAGGTGACGCTGACGGTGAACGGCGCGCCGGTGCTCGAGCAGGTGGGTGGGCACCCGACCGGCGATCCGTTGGGTGTGGCGGTGGTGCTGGTGAACATGATGCGTGACAAGGGCGGCGTGCGCGCCGGCCAGTTCGTGACCTGCGGTTCGTGCACTGGCCTGCGCTATCTGCAGCCAGGCGATGTCTGCGGCGTGCGCTTCGAGGGGCTGGGCGCGGCGGAAGTGACGTTCACGCACTGAGGGAGGGGACAGATGGCAGAGAAACCGGAATTTCGCGGCAACAGCTATCGCCATGATGCGGCACTGAAACGCTGGATCGCACGTGCGCGGCGTGAGCCGGCGCTGGAGCCCGACCTGCCGATCGTGGATCCCCATCATCATCTGTGGGACGACGACAGAGGGCCGTATCTGCTGCCGGGCATCCTGGGCGATATCGGCGGCGGACATAATGTGCGCGCCACCGTGTTCATCGAATGCCGCGCGAACTATCGCGCCGGTGGACTGGAGGCAATGCGGCCGGTGGGCGAGGCCGAGTTCGTCAATGGCATTTCGGCGATGAGCGCATCAGGCGGTTACGGTCCATGCCGCGTCGCGGCGGCCATCGTCGGCCACGCCGATCTGCGGCTCGGCGAGAAGGTGCAGGACGTGCTGGAGGCCGAGATCGCGGTGACCGGCGGGCGGCTGCGCGGCATCCGCTGGTCCATTCCGTACGACGCGACCGAGGTCGGCAAGTATGTCTCGCGCTACGTGCCGCC
>JBGPND010000131.1:0-14723 GCA_041487355.1 Acetobacteraceae bacterium
CCCCGGATCAGCGCCGCCGGATCAGGGCGCTTCGCTCTCGCGCATCGCTGCCGCCTCGCGCTGGAGGCGGCGGTAGCTGCGGACGCTGAACGGCAGCATGCCGAGATAGATCAGGCCGGCGGCGGCAAGCGCGGCCCAGGGATCGGCGACCAGGACGGCGGCAAAGGTTCCGGTGCCGAGCAGCATGGGCAGCACGTATTCATGCGGCACCTTGAAATTCTTGAAGCTCCAGACCGGCAAGGTGGACACCAGCAGGAGCGCGGCCCCGATCAGGACGAACGCGCAGAACAGCGGATATTGCGCCGCCGCAACCAGCCAGTCCAATCCGAGCGACCTCGCCTCCAGGCCGAGGAAGAGCGGGAACAAGGCAAGCCCGGCGCCGGCCGGAGCGGGCACGCCGGTGAAGAAGTTGTAGGCGTAGGCAGGGCCTGGCGTCCTATCGAGCGCGGCGTTGAAGCGTGCCAGCCGCAACGCCATGCAGACCGCGAACATCAGGCAGGGCGTATAGCCGAAGCCGCCGGCGCGCTGCAGCGACCAGACATAGAGCGTGAAGGCGGGAGCGACGCCGAAGCACAGGAAGTCGGCCAGGCTGTCGAACTCCGCGCCGAAGCGCGACGTGGCCTTCAACAGCCGGGCAAGCCTGCCGTCCAGCCCGTCGATCGCTCCGGCGACCACGATCGCCACCGCGGCCGAGCCGAACCGGCCCTCCAGCGCAAAGCGCATCGATGTCAGCCCGGCGCACAGGCCGAGCAGGGTCATCAGGTTGGGGATCATCCGGTTGAACGACATTCCCTTGAAGCGCGGTCGCGCCCGGGGCCGGAGGCGGCGGAGCCGGTTGATCGGCGAAACCCGGCCCGGATTGCCATGCCAATCGGGGCGGGGAGTGCCGCTCATGACGCAAGCTCCGCGATCACCGTCTCGCCGCCGATCATGGTCTGGCCAACGGCCACCAGCGGGCGAACGCCCTCAGGCAGATAGAGATCGGCTCGGCTGCCGAAGCGGATGATGCCGAAGCGCTGGCCGGCGTGGACCGCATCACCCTCGCGCAGATCGCAGACGATGCGCCGGGCGATCAGGCCGGCGATCTGCACCACGGCGATCTCGCGCCCGTCGGGCAGGCGCAGGGCGATGGCGTTGCGCTCGTTCGCTTCGCTCGCCTTGTCCAGGCTGGCGTTCATGAAGCTGCCATGGCGGTAGGCGATCCGTGTGATGATGCCGTCGGCGGGGACGCGGTTCACGTGGACGTTCAGCACGGACAGGAAGGTGCTGACCCGCCAGCGCGGCATCAGCCCGAGGCCGAGTTCCGCCGGCGGCACGGCAGGCATCACCGACACCACGCGACCATCGGCGGGCGCGACCATCGCTCCGGGGCGGCCAGGCGGCACGCGCTCCGGATCGCGGAAGAAGAACAGGCAGAACAGTGTGAACAGGAGGCCGAGCCAGGCCAGCCAGGGACCCAGCGCCAGGCCGAGCATCACCGCGACCAAGCCGCCCAGAATGAACGGTCGCCCGGCAGGGTGCGGCGGCGCGAGCACGTGGCCGATGTCTTCGACGAGCGGCATACAGGTGCCGATTTATGGATGCTTCACCCTGGCCGGGCAAGACTAGCAGCAGACAGGGAGCATGCGCCATGTCGTTCGATGCGCCGTTCAAGCTGGGTCCTTTCACGGTCGATTCCGAAGGCCGCCTTTCACCCTGTGAGTCGGAGAAGACACCGGCCTTCCTGTTCCGCTGGCGCGACCGTGTCGTGCATGCCTGGTTGGCCCAGGCGGACCCGGAAGACGGCCGGCTGGCCCTGCAGTCCACCCTGGGTCGTGTCCCGAGTACCGCCAGCGCACCGGATGGAACGCTTCGTCCCCGCAGCTTCGCCATGCTGCACTGGCTGCCGAGGTCGGTGCCGCCCGGTTGGCGGGTGTGTCTTCTGGCAGACCATCGTGTGTGGCTGGAGACCGAGACACGGATCGCACTGCCGATCACCGCCGCCGCGCTGATCACCGAGATCACCCGGTTCCTGCTGACGCTCGCGCCCTATCTCGATCTGCTGGACGAGGTGGGACTGACCGCGCTTGGCGCAGGCATTGACGGTGCCAGGGTGGCCTATAGCGGGTTCAAGGTGACTGGAAATGCGAGCGAGCCTCGCCAGTTGTGATGGGTTTCGCTCTGCTCAACCCATCCACAGGCTGCGGCGTAGCGGCGTGGGCGTAGGATGGGTTGAGCAGAGCGAAACCCATCAATCCGGCATGATTCCAGTCATGCCAGGGTGCGAAGCGCGATCCAGGCGATGCCCGTGGCGACCAGCGCCGCCAGCACGCTGGCACTCGCTGCGGCGGCCCGACCGGCGAAGCGGAGCCGGCTGGCCAGATACGGGGCGAGCCAGAGCGCAAGCAGCGGTGCCACCGCAGCGATATCGACCGGTCCGACCCGCAGGTGAGGCAGCCGGCCGAAGGCGATCACGGCGAGGCTGCCGACCGCGGCGATGTCCGCGGCGATCGGCAATGCCACCAGTCCCGGCATGGCAGGCAGCGCGAACAGCGCCAGGGAAGCAAGCGCCGGCACCAGGGCCAGCAGCATCCATATCGGCGGCAGCGCCACGACGTGAAACGACGCCGCCATCGTCAGCCCGGTCAGCGCGAGGCGCAGCGGGTCCAGCGCATCGGTTGCCAGGCCGCGCGCGTATAGCAGGACGGCAACCGCGACACCGAGACCGATCGGCCAGGCCTGCAGCAGATCCGGTTGTCGGCGTGGCGCGCCGCACAGCCACCACCCGGTGAACGCCGCCGCCAGCAGCAGGCCGAGCAGCGCGCCGCGGTTCCGGCCGAGCCACGCCGACAGCAAGCCAATGACCAGCACGACAGCGGCGACGAGTGTCAGATGATCCACGGACAGGCGTGGCGATGTCGCCCACAGCCTGCCGCTGATGGCGTACCAGCCGGCGACCACGCCGGCGCCGCCGGCCGCGGCCGCGAGCAAGCCGGAACGCATGAACCGGCCGGCGAACGCCAGCCCAAGCGCAACGGCGAGCCCGATCAGCGGACCGCGAAAATCGTGCCAGACAGCAGGCAGATCGGCTCTGTCCCAATCGATATGAATCGGCACGCTGACTGGATGACGCGCCGCCCCTGGTGCGTCAAGCTGATAGGCGATCTGCCACCGTCAAGATGGGGGCGAAAGCGTGCCTGAACCGAAATTGCCGATACAGGTCTGGGACGCGCCGACACGCCTGTTCCACTGGGCCATCGTCGTTCTGCTCTGCACGAGTTGGCTGGCCGAGCGCCGAGGCTGGACGGAGCTGCACTTCCTGTCCGGCTACAGCATCCTTGCGCTGCTGTTGTTCCGCCTGGCCTGGGGGTTCGTCGGCAGCGAGACCTCGCGGTTCTCGCGGTTCCTGAAGAGCCCGCTGGCGGCCCTGCGTCACCTGGCGCACCTGTACAGGCGCGAGCCGGATACGGAAATCGGCCATAACGCCGCCGGCGGCTGGTCGGTCCTGCTGATGCTGGTGCTGCTGGCCGTCCAGGTGGCGACAGGCCTCTGTGCCAATGACGACGCCAACACCGAGGGCCCACTGTTCAAATATGTCGGCAAGGACTGGAGCGACTGGCTGTCGCACATCCACGCGGTCAATTTCAAACTCATCCAGATCGCGGTCGCGGCGCATATTGTTGCGATCATCGTCTATGCCGTGGTGAAGCGGCACGATCTGGCGCGGCCGATGATCACCGGCAGGAAATACCTGCCGGATGCAATATCGCCTCCCGCCATTGCGAACCCGGTGCGGGCGCTCATTCTGTTCGCGATCGCGGCGGGCGCGGTGGCCTTTCTGGTGAACTCGCTGTAGCCGCTGTTACGCAGCCAGACGCGCGACGAAGCGCTGGCGCCGCCACTGCATCAGGCGCCAGGCGGCCTTCGCGGAAAAATCCGAGAGGCGGCCGCGCGGCGGCAGCCCGACTGCCTTGAAGATCATGCCCATGCCGCGCTCGATATGGCGGAAGCGGTAGAATGCCATGGCGCGGGCCATGTAGGCGGCGGTGCAGCGCGCGTGCTCATACGTCTGCCCCTCCGGCTCGTTGCCGCAGTGCCAGGCATAGGCCAGTTCGTCGTCCTCGCTTTCGGTGATGCGCCCGGCGGCGATGCGCAGGCGGCGCCACAGGCCGATGTTCTCGCGCGCTAGGTAGCGCCGCATATGGTCGTAGAACAGCTTGAAGTGGCGGTACTCGTCGGCGGCGATGTGGCGGCAGACCTGCTGCAGCACCGGCTCCTTCGCCGCCTCGGCCAGCGCCGTGTAGTAGCTGGAGGTGCCGGTCTCGACCATGCAGCGGGCGATCAGCTCGCCGGTGCGTGAGCCGCGGATCGAGGCTTCGGCGTCGAGCGGCAGCGTGTAGCCGGCCCTGTAGCGGGCGAAGGCGGATCGGTAGTCCCAGGATGGATCGGCGAGCATCGCCCATTTGCCGAGCGCGTCGCCGTGCTGCACCTCCTCCTCGGCCCAGTGGTCGACGGCCTGTTGGAAGTCCGGGTCGTCGCCGAACACGCGGTTCAGGTAGATGGCGTAGTCGGTGCCGTTCCGCTCCACCATGGCGGCGGCCTTCACCAGCGGGATCAGCTCCGCGTCCACCCTGGCGGGATCGAACCGGTCCCAGGCAACTTCGTCGATACGCCAATGCTTCATCGTTTGGTCCGCACTGCCCGACGCAGTGTCTTCAAACTGCCATTGTTCGGGGGGATTCGGAAGCTTCGGTCACGCCGGCTTGACCAATACGGCAAATTGCCGTATTAGGGGTGATGGCCGGTCATCATCCCACAGCTCGGCTGGAAGCCCGCTTGCCCACCGAGGTGCACGCCTTGCTCAAGCGCGCAGCGGAAATCCAGGGGCGGACGCTGACCGATTTCGTGGTGACGGCGGCGCGCGACGCGGCGCAGCGCACCATCGAGGATGCCGAGATCCTGCGTCTTTCGCTGGAGGATCAGCGGCTGATCGCCGATGGCATCCTCAACCCACCGGAGCCGACACCGGCGTTGCGCCGGGCGTTCCGCCGCCGCCGTGAGTTGTTCGGCGCCGAGTGACGGCACCGTTCCGCCTGGAGCCACTGAGCCGGGAACACGACCGCGCAAGCTTCGGCTGCGGCGAAGAGGCCCTCGACCGGTATTTCCAGACCCTGGTGACACAGGACATCAGGCGGCGGATTGCCAACTGCTTCGTCGCGGTCGAGGCCGGCAAAGGGCTGCTGGCGGCATTCTACACGATCGCGGCGGGCAGCATCGCGGTTCGGGATCTGCCTGCCGAGGAGGCCAGCCGTCTTCCGCGGTATCCCACGCTGCCGGCGGTCCGCATCGGCCGGTTGGCGGTCGATCGCCGGTTCCACGGGCGAGGGCTTGGGTCGGCGCTGCTGGCCGATGCCGCGCGGCGCAGCATGCAGGCGCCTCCGGCCGTTTTCACACTGCTGGTCGATGCCAAGAATGAGCAGGCGGCGGCTTTTTACGAGCACCACGGGTTCCGCCGCCTCGCCAGCGAGCCGCGGACATTGTTCCTGCCGCTGGCGACGGCGGAGAACACGTTGTTGATGGAGGATTGAGCCAGTCGCTCAGGGCTGACGCATATGGTCATCGGGTGCATCTCGCCGTGTGCGATCCCGCGTGTCGCGCCCAAGGCTGATGGCTGCGGTGCGAACCCAAGAGCAAGAAAGCATTCTTAACACGGAGAAGCAGGGAGAACCACGGTGGGCCACGGAGCAGGAATTTTTTGGTGCTTCGCGCCGGAAGACAGCTCATCGCCGCGCGAAGCGCATAAATGCTTTCTCCGTGGCCCACCGTGGTTCTCCCTGCTTCTCCGTGTTAAGAATGCTTTCTTGCTTACTTTACTGGGCCTGTGACGGCAGGCTGCCGCCCGCGCAAGGCGTCGACGCCAAATGCGATCGCCCGACCCATTCGCTGCCGTTGTCTTGCCTTCTCCGCCGGGTTGGCAACAAACTCGTTACTTCACCGTACACCAGGGCGAGCGCATGGAGACCTTCGAACCGCTGAAATGCATCGCGAGCCTGCGAAGCTCACTCCGTGTTCGTACCGAACAGGATCAGCCAGATGTCACGCGCAGAAAGCGCCTTCCGTCCGCCCGAAGTCTCCGACCGCATAAGCGATACTGGCTTTACAAACGAAGACTGTGCAACCGGCGAGTCCAGACTGCCCTAGTCGCGGCAGAACGCAGCCAGTGCCGCTGCTGCTACTGGGTTGCCATAAACGGCAACACGTGTCTTCGCATCGATCAATAAAGCCGTGGCATCGGCTTCTTTTTCCGCGTCAGTTTTCCGGTGGGCGATCGTTATGCTGGCAACCGACTTGATGAAATCGATATACGCTTCGGTTCGTAACCGAGCGTAGTTCTTACTTGACTCGCTGCGTAGCCCGAGCAGGTACGTTGCCGTGGCGCCCAATAGGGCACCGATCATTGCCGAAAATGGGGCAACCTCGCCCAGTTGCATGTGACGCCCCGATAATACTCACCGACGAAGTACGCGACGTGCCGTGCCGCCGGCACCCTACGCCGCTTCTGCCGCCTCCACCATCGCGCGGGCCGACTGGATGCGATTCCAGCGCGGCGTCCTCGACGACCCCTTACCGCCCGGTCAGCAGCCCGTCCACCGCCTCGATCATCGCCCGCGCGGACTGCGCGCGCTCCAGGGCAAGCTCCTCGGCCACGACATCCGCCGCATCGACCTGCGCCAGCGACGCCTCGGCCTCGGCCAGGCGCCGCTCGCCCTCGGCCCGGTTCAAGTCGGCCACCGGCATCACTTCGTTGGCCAGCACGGTGCAGCGCTCCGGCGTGACCTCGGCGAAGCCGCCGGCGACGTACATCTGGTCGGTGATCTGCTCGCCGTCATACAGCGCGATCACGCCGCCGCGCAGCATGACGATCATCGGCGCGTGGCCTTCCAGCACGCCCATGTCGCCTTCCGAGGCCGGGATCACCACCATGTCCACCGGTCGGGACAGCAGCAGCTTCTCCGGGCTGACGATTTCCAGGTTCACCGGCATGGGCTCGTCATCCCTCAGCTATCCTGCAAAGCAAGACGTGGATGGCCCGCCTGCGCGGGCCATGACGGTAGAGACCGGCACGACGTGGATGGCGCGCCTGCGCGGGCCATGACGGTAGAGGCGGGCATCAGCGCGTCATCCCTCTTGTTTGCCACGAGGCAAGACATGGGTGGTCGGCCTTCGCCAATCACGACGGCTTACGCCGTCGCCTTCAAACTTTCGCCCTTCTTCACCGCGTCCTCGATCGTGCCGACCATGTAGAACGCAGCCTCCGGCAGGTGGTCGTATTCGCCGGCGCAGATCGCCTTGAAGCTGCGGATCGTGTCGGCGACGGGAACGAAGATGCCGGGGAAGCCGGTGAACACTTCGGCCACGTGGAACGGCTGCGACAGGAAGCGCTGGATCTTGCGCGCCCGCGCCACCACCAGCTTGTCCTCTTCCGACAGCTCGTCCATGCCCAGGATGGCGATGATGTCCTGCAGCGACTTGTAGGTCTGCAGGATGCGCTGCGTCTCGCGCGCGACCTGATAGTGCTCCTCGCCGACGATGCGCGGATCGAGCGAGCGCGACGTGGAATCCAGCGGGTCCACCGCGGGATAGATGCCGAGTTCGGCGATCTGCCGCGACAGCACGGTGGTGGCGTCCAGATGCGCGAACGACGTGGCAGGCGCCGGGTCGGTCAGATCGTCGGCCGGCACGTAGATCGCCTGCACCGACGTGATGGAACCCTTGTTGGTCGAGGTGATGCGCTCCTGCAACGCGCCCATGTCGGTGGCGAGAGTCGGCTGGTAGCCCACCGCCGAGGGGATGCGGCCCAACAGCGCGGACACCTCGGCGCCCGCCTGGGTGAAGCGGAAGATGTTGTCGACGAAGAACAGCACGTCCTTGCCTTCCTCGTCGCGAAAATATTCGGCCATGCACAGACCGGACAAGCCGACGCGTGCGCGGGCACCCGGCGGCTCGTTCATCTGGCCATACATCAGCGCCACCTTGGAGCCCTCGGTGCTGCCGTTCTCGCCGAGCTTGATCACGCCGGCATCGATCATCTCGTGATAGAGGTCGTTGCCCTCGCGCGTGCGCTCGCCGACGCCGGCGAACACCGACACGCCGCCATGCGCCTTGGCGATGTTGTTGATCAGCTCCTGGATGATGACGGTCTTGCCGACGCCGGCGCCGCCGAACAGTCCGACCTTGCCGCCCTTCAGGTAGGGCGCCAGCAGATCGACCACCTTGATGCCAGTGACCAGGATTTCCGCCGAGGTCGCCTGTTCCTCGAAGGTCGGGGCATCGCGATGGATCGGGTAGCGCTTCGTGGTGTTGACCGGGCCGCGTTCGTCGATCGGGTCACCGATCACGTTGAGGATGCGCCCCAGCGTCTCCGGCCCGACCGGGACGGTAATCGGGCCGCCGGTGTCGACGACCTCCTGGCCGCGCACGATGCCGTCGGTGCTGTCCATGGCGACGCAGCGCACGGTGCGCTCGCCGAGCTCCTGCGCAACTTCAAGGACCAGGGTGCGGTCGGCGATCTTCGTGCGCAGCGCGTTCTGGATGTACGGCAGCTCGCCATCGAACTGCACATCCACCACGGCGCCCATCACCTGGGTCACGCGGCCGACGATATTGCTTGCCATCTTGCTCTATCCCTCGCGTATCAAACGGCTTCGGCGCCGGAGATTATCTCGATCAGTTCCTTGGTGATGTTCGCCTGGCGCGCGCGGTTATAGTTCAGCGTCAGGCGTTTGATCATGTCGCCGGCGTTGCGCGTCGCGTTGTCCATCGCGGTCATCCGCGCGCCGTGTTCGCCGGCCGCGCTTTCCAGCAGCGCGCGATAGAGCTGGATCGCCAGCGCCTGCGGCAGCAGCCTTGCCAGGATGGTCTCCTCGTCGGGCTCGAACTCGTAGCTGGCGCCCCCGAGATCAGCGCTTTCGCCTTCCGGCGAGGGCGGCGCGGGAATCAGTTGCTGCTCGGTGACGATCTGGGAAATCACCGAGCGGAAGCGATTGTAGACCAGGATGCAGGCGTCGATCTCCCCCGCGTCCAGCATGCCGGTGATCCGGCTGCCGATCTCCACCGCATCGGAGAATTCGATGCGCCGCTTGCCGGCATAGGAGATGTCGCCGGTGATCCGGCTGGCCAGTTCGCGGCGCAGGTAGTCACGCCCCTTGCGGCCGACCGCCAGAATCTTGACTGTCTTGCCCTCGGCCTCCAGCCGGCGTGCCAGCGTGCGCGCGGCACGGCCGATACTGGCATTGAACGCACCGGCCAGGCCGCGATCCGCCGTCACCGGAACCAACAGATAGGTCTGGTCCTTCCCGGTTCCCACGAGCAGCGGCGGTGCGTTCGGCATGTCGGCCACCGACGCCGCCAGTGCGCGCAGCATGCGATCCATGCGTTCGGCGTAAGGCCGTGCCGCTTCCGCCTGCTGCTGCGCGCGGCGCAGCTTCGACGCCGCCACCATCTTCATGGCCGACGTGATCTTCTGCGTCGACTTCACGCTGTTGATGCGCGTGCGCAGCGCTTTCAGGCTGGGCATGGCGTCGGCCTAGGCGAACGAGCGGGAGAAGTTGTCGAGGAACGCCGTCAGCTTCTTCTCGATGTCCGGCTTGATCTCCAGTTCGGTGCGGATCGCCTCCAGGATGGCAGGCTCGCGCGACTTCACCTCGGACAGAAGCTGCGCCTCGAAGGCGCCGACGCGGCCGATATCGATCTTGTCGAGATAGCCGCGCACGCCGGCGAAGATCGCCACCACCTGCTCCTCGATCGGCACCGGCCTGAACTGCGGCTGCTTCAGCAGCTCCGTCAGCCGCGAGCCACGTGCCAGCAACTGCTGGGTCGACGCGTCGAGGTCGGAGGCGAACTGCGCGAACGCCGCCATCTCGCGATACTGCGCCAGCTCCAGCTTGATGCGTCCGGCTACCTGCTTCATCGCGCGCACCTGAGCCGCCGAACCCACACGCGAGACCGATATGCCGACATTCACCGCCGGGCGGATGCCACGGAAGAACAGCTCGGTCTCCAGGAAGATCTGGCCGTCGGTGATCGAGATCACGTTGGTCGGGATGTAGGCCGAGACGTCGCCCGCCTGTGTCTCGATCACCGGCAGCGCGGTAAGCGAGCCGGCGCCGTGGTCGTCGCTCATCTTCGCTGCGCGCTCGAGCAGACGCGAATGCAGATAGAACACGTCGCCCGGATAGGCCTCGCGTCCCGGCGGCCGGCGCAGCAACAGCGACATCTGGCGATATGCCACCGCCTGCTTCGACAGATCGTCGTAGAAGATCACCGCGTGGCGGCCGTTGTCGCGGAAGAACTCACCCATGGTGCAGCCGGTGTAGGGGGCAAGGAACTGCGTCGGCGCCGGATCGGATGCAGTGGCGGCGACGATGATGGAGTACTCCATCGCGCCATATTCCTCCAGCGTCTGCACGAGCTGCGCCACCGTCGAGCGCTTCTGCCCGATCGCGACGTAGATGCAGTATAGCTTCTTGCTCTCGTCGGTGCCGGCGTTGATCGTCTTCTGGTTGATGATCGTGTCGATGATCACCGCGGTCTTGCCGGTCTGGCGGTCGCCGATGATCAGCTCGCGCTGGCCGCGGCCGATCGGGATCAGCGCATCAATGGCCTTCAGCCCGGTCTGCACCGGCTCGTGCACCGACTTGCGCGGGATGATGCCGGGCGCCTTCACCTCGACGCGGCTGCGATGCACGTTGGTCAGCGGACCCTTGCCATCGATCGGAGTGCCGAGCCCGTCCACCACGCGGCCGAGCAGTCCGTCGCCCACCGGCACGTCCACGATCGAGCCGGTGCGGGAGACGGTGTCGCCCTCGCGGATCCGCTTGTCGTCGCCGAAGATCACCACACCGACATTGTCGGTTTCCAGGTTCAGCGCCATGCCGCGCAGGCCGGCGCCTGGGAACTCGACCATCTCGCCGGACATGCAGTTCTGCAGGCCGAACACGCGGGCGATGCCGTCGCCGACGGACAGCACCTGGCCGGTCTCGGCGACATTGGCTTCGGTGTCGAACGCGGCGATTTGTTTCTTGAGGATCTCCGAGATCTCGGCTGGGCGGATCTCCATATCAGGCGGCTCCCTTCATGGCGTAATGCAGGCGCTGTAGGCGGGATTTCAACGATGTGTCGTAGAGGCGGGCGCCGACGCGCACGACGAGACCGCCGAGCAGGTCGGGTTCCACCGACTCAAGGATGTTGACGTTGCCGTAGCCGGCCTCGATCAGGCGGGCACGAAGCTGCTGGCGCTGCACGTCGTTCAACGGATGAGCGGAAGCGACGTGCGCGCTGATGATGCCGCGGCGTTCCGCCACCAGCGCAGCAAAGGCCAGGACGATGTCGCGCAGATTGCGCAGCCGGCGATTGGCCGCGACCACCCCGACGAAATGCTGCACCTGCTGGCCGAAGCCCTGCTGCTCCAGCACCGCGAGCGCGGCCCTGGTGGCCTGGTTCACGTCGATCAGCGGTGATGCCAGCAGCCGGCGGAAGTCCGCGCTGGTGTCGATGAGCTGCCCCAGTGCCTCCATTTCGGCCACCACGGCATCGAGCGCGTGCTGCTCGTCGGCATGGGCATAGAGGGCAGCGGCGTAGCGGTCGGTGAGGCCGCCGCCTGATGCGATCGTCGTAGCGCCTGAGGCCACGTGCCGTTCCCTATGCTTTGGGGCCGCGCGCAGGCGCGGGCGTGGATGGAAGACCGGCCGCCCCGACCGGCGGGCGGCGTCTAGCATGTGGTCCGGGGACTAGCAACACGGGCTCGCGCGGCGCCCTGGCAAGATATACGTCGAGCAGAGAATTGCACTGGTGCGCTGACCAGTCTATTCTGCGGCATGGACCAAATCGAACGCGATATGCTTCCTACCATCGGGGCCTACGACGCCAAAGCCCGGCTGTCCGAGTTGCTCGACAGAGTTGAGCGCGGCGAGCAGATCGTCATTACGCGGCATGGGAAGCCGGTCGCGCGCCTGGTTCCCGAGGGCGGGCACGATCGAGCGGCCGCTCTGGCCGCGGTCGAGCAATTGACCAAGTATCGCAACGAGTTGGCCGCTCGCGGTGTCAAATTCACGACCGAGGAAATTCTCGCCATGCGGGACGAAGGACGCCGGTAGCCTCACCACGATCCGCATGACGATCTTAGTCCTCGATGCGTCGGTGGCACTGGCCGTGGTGCTCCCAGAGGCCAACTCCGCGGCCGCCCAGGCAATTCTCGCGCGGGTCATCGATGACAGCGCGGTAGTGCCGACGCTGTGGCGTCTTGAAGTCGGTAACACCCTACTCATTGCCGAGCGGCGCGGCTCCATTGCCATCGGAGATCACAAGGCATTACTTCGCCGCCTCGCCGCTTTGCCAATCGTGGCCGACGTGGAAACTTCGGCGCGTGCATGGCGTGAAACCATCGAACTCGCCGAGCGTCACCGACTGACGCTGTATGATGCCACATACCTGGAACTGAGCCTGCGTCGCGGCCTGCCGCTTGCCACGTTCGATGCGGCATTGCGGCGGGCTGCGACGGCAGCGAATGTGCCGCTGCTGTGACGGAGTGCCTGCATGGCCACTGACCTGTTCGCGGGGACCAGTATCCAGCGTACTGCGCGGAAGCTGACGGTATTCCGCGCCGAGCTGATTTCCTGCGACCAGGCCTCCTGGGAGGAGCTGTTCGACGGCTTTACTTCGCTCAGGGCGATCACCTTCTCCAGCAGCCTCGAAATGCTGCTGCGGCTAGCCGACCGGCTTGACGACCTGGAAATCGTCTTCGGCTCGGAAAGCATCCTGTCCAGCGAGCACCTGGCGCTCGCCCAGGCGAGCCAAACAATTCAGGCCTATGGCTTCGCCGACGCGCTGGTCGACCAGAAGGCGCTGGTCGAGGCCCTGGCGCGACTGCTTGGCCGCACCGGCCAACGCCTGTTGGAACGCGTCGCGGCGGGCTCGCTGCGTTTCCGGCTGCTGCGTGGTCGCCCCAGCCATGAGAAGCTGTATCTGCTCTCCGGACCGGCCGGCAGGCGGGTGATCACCGGCTCGGCCAATCTGAGCCTGGCCGCCTTCGAGGGCCGGCAACAGGAAGTCTACGTCGCCTTCGACGGCGAGCCGGCCTGGGTGGTGTTCGACGGCTACTACCAGCGCGACTGGCGCGACAGCGTACCGGTCGAGGCCGACGCGCTCGTCGTGCAGCGCGCCGACGGCGTCCAGGTCGCGCGCGAGGCGCCGCTTGCGCTCGAGGAAGTGCCGATCGTGCGGGTGCTGAAGGCCGGTGTCGCCTTGGTGGACGAGGCGCCCAGGCCGGTGCCGCCCGGGTTTGCCGCCGATGCGCTGCGCACCGCGGCCGCCCTGGGCGCGGAACTGAAGGACCTGGCGCTGCCGAAGGACCGGACCGGGCGCACCGTCGTCAACGCCGCCTCGGTCCTGCGGGTGATCCGCAGCTTTCGGGCGCGGCCGGTCGGCGAGGCCACCGAAGACCGCATCCCACGGGCGGAGATCGACTTCGCGACCGGAGCGGTCCGCCTGGACGGCGTGCCCTGGCTACGCCCCGACGAGACCATCCCGGCGGACGACATTGCGCGGGACGCTCGCATCCTGGTCGACTACCTCGGCAGTTTCCGGTCGTTCTTCGGCAATGGCGCCGGCGCCATCGAGGTCTACTGGGCCTTCCTGGTCTGGCTGTATTCCGCGCCGGCTGCCCCCTACTTGCGCCAGGCCGCCGTGCCGGTCGGCATCGATCCCTGGGTTTACCCGGTCTACGCCGTGCTGTTCGGCCGCTCCAGCGGGGGCAAGACGCTGTTCACCAGGATCGCGGCCCGCTCGATGTTCGGCTTCGAGAAGATGATCCGCAGCGGCCAGTTCACCGCCAACCGCGCGCTGGGGCTGCGCGACCGACTGGGTGCCATCCCGCTGCTGATCGACGATGTGACCCGCGACAAGTTCACCAGCCATGTGCCGGACCTGGTACGGACCGACCAAGAGGTCGGCGGCCAGTACGCGCCGGTGGTTCTGACCACCAATCGCGACGTTACGTCCATCCCGCCCGACCTGACGAAGCGCATGGTGACCTGCCACATCGATGCGGCAATACCGGAGAACCGCTCCGTCACCGAGCGGATTGCCCGGCGTGCCCAGAACGAGATCGGCACGGCACTGTATCGCGCGTATCTGCAGCGTCTGATCCCCGAGGTGCGTGCCATGCGCGCCGAGATCGACGCCGAGTCCGAAGGGTTTCCGGACCTGCTTGCCTGCTCGGCCGCGGTATTGCGTGGCGTGCTGGGCGAGGCGCTCGGCGAATTACCGGACTGGGCGAAGCCGTTGACCTTCGGCGACTATTTCGGAATCCGCCATCGCCGCTTCCGCGATCAGCTTGGCGAGATGCTGCGGGATGCGGACGACCGGGTCGCGATCAACCGGCGCGCCGGCGAGCTGACGATCAGCTTCGGCGGTGACACCAATCAGGCGGCGCAGTTCGCGCGCAGCGTACCGGATTTCGCGCTGAAGGGGCGGTTCGCCGACATGGTCAAGCTCGACCTGCGCGCGCTCGAGCAGGAGATGGGGTTCGCGGTCGGCCGACCGGCCGGCTGGTGGCGGCGGCTGGTCCGGCGCTGAGCGCGCGTGCTTCGACCCACCCTGTCATTGCGAGGAGCGCCGCGCCGCGGCCCACCCCGGGGGAGTGCGCGCCCCCCCCCACATTGCCGCGGCGCGGCGCGCCACGCAAA
>JBGPND010000132.1:0-14457 GCA_041487355.1 Acetobacteraceae bacterium
GCGGTTCTCGCGGAACGCGCGATCGAGAATTTGCTGGCGTGCGGCGTAGACGGCATCGGTCTGGCCGTAATGCACCTGGTCTGGGGTCATGAGGCTGATACCGGCGTGGTGATGATCCTGATTGTACCAGTCGAAGAAGCGCCGGCAGAAGCTTTTGGCGTCCTCGATGCAACCGAAGCACTGGGGGAACCGCGGCTGGTACTTCAGGGTCTTGAAGTGGCTTTCGGAGAACGGATTGTCGTTGGAGGTATGCGGCCGGTTGTGCGAGCGGGTGACGTCGAGATCGGCGAGCAGCAGGGCGATGGCTATGATGGAGATCGTGCCATGAATGCCGTGCGTGCCCGCGTGTCGGAGTCTGGGCGCATCAGCCTGCCTGCCGAGTTCCGCAAGGCCGTCGGCCTTGATCACGGCGGCGATGTCGTGGTCGAACTCGATGGGCGCGAAATCCGCATCCGTACGCTCGACGAGGTCGTCGCTCACGCCCAGGCGCTCACCCATCGTCTGCTGCGCGGCAAGCGTGATGCATCCGTTGACGCCTTCCTGGCTGAACGACGTCGCGAAGCCGAGCGCGAATGACGGAAGCGGTGCTCGATGCCTCCGCGTTGCTTGCGCTTCTGTTGGCGGAACCGGGTGCCGAAAGGGTGCGCGCCGTGCGTGCAGATGCAGCCATCTCGGCGGTGAACTTCAGCGAAGTCGTCGGGCACTACGCCCGCAACGGAGTGTGGGAAGCGCAAGTCCGCCAAGTGCTCGATCCGCTGCCGCTGGAGCGGGTGCCGTTCGACGCTGATCTTGCCTACGCCGCCGGCCTGCTATTACCAGCGACAAGACCCGCCGGCCTGTCATTCGGCGATCGTGCATGCTTGGTGCTCGCACGCCGGCTCGGCTCGCGGGCCATCACGGCAGACCGGGCGTGGCCGAGTATCGCGGCAGCGGCCGGCGTCGATGTCGAGTTGATCCGATAATTCGGCGCTGGCCGCTCAACGTCACTCGATGACGATCCGCGGCCCGCTGCTCCGCGCGACCGTCGCGCCCGACACCTTCTCCCACACCCGCGCCGCGATCGCGGCAAACGCCTTCGCGGCGTCGCTGTCCGGCGCGGCGGCGGCGATCGGGGTGCCGGCATCCGACGCCATGCGGATGTCGAGCAGCAGCGGCACCTCGCCCAGGAACTCCGTCCCCAGCCGCTGCGCCTCCGTACGCGCGCCACCATGGCCGAAGATCTCGGCGCGGTGGCCGCAGGCGGGGCAACAGAAGAAACTCATGTTCTCCACCAGCCCCAACACCGGCACGCGCGTCCGCTCGAACATCCGCACGCCGCGGCGTGCATCGATCAGGGCGATGTCCTGCGGCGTCGAGACGATCACCGCGCCGGTCAGCGCCACACGCTGCGCCATCGTGAGCTGCGCGTCGCCAGTGCCGGGCGGCATGTCCACCACCAGGATGTCGAGCGCGCCCCACTCCACCTGCCCCATCATCTGCTCGAGCGCGCCCATCACCATCGGGCCGCGCCAGATCATCGGCGTCTCTTCGTCGACCAGGAAGCCGATCGACATGCAGGACAGCCCCCAGGCCGAGAGCGGGATCATCTTGTCCTGCCGCACCTCCGGCTTGCGCGACAGCCCCAGCATGCGCGGCAGGCTGGGGCCATAGATGTCGGCATCCAGCAGGCCCGTCTTGTGGCCCTGGCGCGCAAGCGACACCGCGAGGTTGACCGCGACGGTAGACTTGCCGACGCCACCCTTGCCGGACGCGACGGCGACGATGGCCTTCACATCAGGCAGCAGCAGGGGCGGCTTCTGCCCATGGCCATGGCCATGGCCGTGGGCGGCAGGCGCCGGCTGCGCCGGCGCCTTGTGCGCGGTCAGCACCGCGGTGGCATTGGTGACGCCGGGCTGGCGCGCCAGCAGCGCCTCGGCGGCGCGGCGCACCGGCTCCATCGCCTCGGCATGCGCCCGGTCGGTCAGCAGCGCCACCTGCACCAGGCTGCCGCGCAGCTCGATGCTCTCGACCAGGCCGGCGGTGACGATGTCCTTGCCGGACGCCGGATCGGTGATCGAACGCAGTGCCTCACGCAGGGCTTCAGCCGTCGGCGCGCCGGGGGACTCCTTCGTCATTTGCTTGCAAACCTTCTGCCGCCGGTCGATAAGCAGGCCACCGTGATGCCGCCCATTGCGTGGATATGGCGCATGGTGCCCAATCCTCCAATGCCCCGGTGCGGCCGCAACGCGCCCGGCGAGACCACACAGGAAACGTCCTCATGTCTTCGAACAATGGTGGCCCGAGTCCGTGGGGGTCGCAGGGTGGCAGTTCCGGCGGGAGCGGCGGCGGCAACAACGGCCAGCGGCCACCGCCAGGCGGTGGAGGGCCATGGGGATCCGGCGGCGGACCCGGCGGGCCGTTCGGCGGGCGCCCGGGCGGCCCAGGCGGGATGGGGCCGCTGCCCGACCTCGACCAGCTCATCGCCCGGCTCCAGGCCTATGTGCGCTCCCTGCTCGGCGGCGGGACGCGTGGGCGCTTCACCGGCGGTCGCGGGCTCGCCTTGCTTGCCGTCGCGGTCATCGCGCTGTGGTTTGCCAGCGGCGTCTACCGCGTGCAGCCCGACGAACTCGGCGTCGTCCTCCGCTTCGGCGCGTATAGCGCCCGCACCTACCCCGGCCTGAACTGGCACTGGCCCTGGCCGATCGAGCGGGTCGAAACGCCGGCCGTCACCCGGATCAACCGCACCGAGATCGGCTACCGCTCTGCCGGCGGCGCCCGCATCGAGACCGGCAACCAGGGCGGCCGGAACGTGCTGGAAGAGAGTCTGATGCTCACCGGCGATGAGAACATCATCGACATCGACGTTGCGGTATTCTGGAAGGTCAACGACGCGGTTGCCTATTTGTTCAACACCCGCAATCCGCCGCTGATCGTCAAGGCCGTGGCGGAGAGCGTGATGCGCGAGGTGATCGGGCGCACGCCGATCCAGCCGGCGCTGACCGAGCTGCGCGCGCAGATCGAGACCGACGTGCTGCGCCAGACGCAGCAGATCCTCGACAACTACAAGGCAGGGGTCGAGATCACCCAGGTGCAGTTGCAGAAGGTCGATCCGCCGGCCGAGGTGGTCGAAAGCTTCCTCGACGTGCAGCGCGCCAATACCGACGCCGAACGTATGCGCAACGAGGCCGAAGCCTATCACAACGACATCGTGCCGCGCGCGCGTGGCGACGCCGCACGCATCGTCGCGGAGGGACAGGGTGCGCGGCAGGCTTCGATCGCCCAGGCCACCGGCCAGACGCAACGCTTCCTCTCGGTGCTGGCAGCCTATCAGACGGCGCGGGAAGTGACCCTGCAGCGCATGTACCTCGAGACGATGCAGGACATCCTGACCCACTCGCCGACGCTGGTGGTGGATGACAAGCTGAAGGGCCTGGTGCCGTTCCTGCCGCTTAACCTGCCCAATCCGGCTCCGCCGAGACCAGCCACGCCGGCTCCCGGCACGCCGGCGCCCGGTACTACCAATCCGGGAGCACCGCGATGAGCCGCACCGCGATCGCCGTCATTGCCGCCCTGGTGGTGGCCTTCGTGCTGACGGAGGCCACGCTGTTCACCGTCGATCAGACCGAGCAGGTGTTGATCACCCAGTTCGGCGATCCGGTACGGGTGATCAGGCAGCCGGGGCTGCATACCAAGACGCCCTTCGTCCAGACGGTGATCAGCTTCGACAAGCGGCTGCTCAATCTGGAACTGCCAGGCGAGCAGGTGATCCTGGGTGATCAGCGCCGGCTGGTGGTCGACAGCTTCACGCTGTTCCGCATCACCGATCCGTTGCTGTACTACCAATCCGTCGGCACGGTGGAGGACGGCATCCGCGGCCGGCTCAACTCCATTGTCTCTGCGTCGCTGCGCCGGGTGCTGGCCAACAACAAGCTGCTCGACGTGCTGTCGGCCAAGCGCGAGCAGATCATGGCGACGATCCGTGACCAGGTGAATGTCGAGATGAAGGGGTTCGGCGTGTCGATCGACGACGTGCGGATCCGCCGCGCCGACCTGCCGGACGAGAACACCAAGGCGATCCTGTCGCGCATGCAGTCGGAACGCCAGCGCGTGGCGGCGCAGGCACGGGCAGAAGGGGCGGAGGCATCGCAGCGCATCCGCGCCGACGCCGAACGCGAGCGGACGGTCCTGGTGGCGGAGGCGCGCGCGACGGCGGACCGGCTGCGTGGTGAGGGTGAGGCGGATGCCAGCCGCACCTACGCGAAGGCGTACAATCAGGATGCTGGCTTTTTCTCCATCTGGCGCACCCTGCAGGCCTATCGGGACGCGTTCGAGACCGGCAACGCTCGCCTGGTTCTCACCCCGGACAATGAATTCCTGCGCTATCTTCAGTCGCTACCGGCACCGGGCGGCCAGTAGGCCAGTTGTCAGCCGCCGCGAGGCGGACCATATGCGGCGAAGCCTCCAGGGAAAGCTCGACCATGCGCCTGATCCGCTGCCTATCCGCCCGTGCCGCCACGGTTGCCCTTGCCGTGGCGCTCGCCGTGCCGCTCGCCGGTGGTGCGCCGAGCGTGCCGGCCTATGCCAGGGCGGCGCCGGACAGCTTCGCGGACCTGGCGTCGAAACTCCTGCCGGCCGTCGTGAACATCTCTTCCACCCAGGCCGCGCAGGCGCGTGCTGGCGCACCTGGCGCCGGGCCGGAGGTTCCGTTGTTTCCGCCCGGTTCGCCGTTCGAGCAGTTCTTCAAGGACTTCCTCAACCGCAACCGTCCAGGCGGGCGGGGCGGCGAGGCCCAGCCGCAGCAGCCGGAGCGGCGGATGCAGAGCCTGGGGTCGGGCTTCATCATCGACCCCTCGGGCCTGGTGGTCACCAACAACCACGTGATCGACGGCGCCGACGAGATCACCGTGACCCTGCAGGACAACACCTCCCTGAAGGCAAAGGTGCTGGGGCGGGATGAGACCGGCGACATCGCCTTGTTGCAGGTGAAACCGGACAAGCCGCTGACGGCGGTGGACTTCGGCGATTCGGATGCGGAGCGGGTGGGCGACTGGGTGCTGGCGATCGGCAATCCGTTCGGCCTCGGCGGCACGGTGACGGCGGGCATCGTCTCGGCGCGCGGCCGCGACATCCGCCAGGGGCCGTACGACGACTTCATCCAGACCGACGCCGCGATCAACCGCGGCAATTCCGGCGGCCCGCTGTTCAACATGGACGGCCAGGTAATCGGCATGAACACCGCGATCTACTCGCCATCCGGCGGGTCGATCGGCATCGGCTTCTCGATCCCGGCCAACATGGTCAAGGGCGTCGTGGCGCAACTGAAGGACTTCGGCCATCCGCGCCGCGGCTGGCTCGGCGTTCGCATCCAGCAGGTGACGCCGGACATTGCCGAGAGCCTCGGCCTGAAGGACGCGACCGGGGCGATGGTGGCCGGCGTGAACGACGGCGGCCCTGCCGACAAAGCCAAGATCCACAACGGCGACATCATCCTGAAGTTCAACAACCAGGATGTGAAGGAGATGCGCTCGCTGCCGCGCATCGTGGCGGATTCCGAGGTAGGCAAGTCCGTGCCGGTGATGCTGTGGCGCGACGGCAAGGAAGTGACGGTGCAGGCGACCCTGGCGGAGAAGCCGGAGGACGCGCAGGTCGCCGCCGCCACCGCGGGTGACAAGCCGGCGGCACAGAAGCCCACGGAGATTTCCGGGCTCGGCCTCAAGCTGGCGCCGATCACCCAGGAGATGAAGGACAAGTTCTCGCTGGGTGCCGACCAGAAGGGCGTGGTGATCACCGACGTCTCGCCGAACAGTTCCGCGGCGGAACGCGGGCTGAAGGCCGGCGACGTGATCGTCGAGGTGCAGCAGGGCGAGGTTTCGTCTCCCGCCGACGTGCAGCAGAAGGTCGACAGCGTGCGCAAGGAGAGCCGCAAGTCCGTGCTGATGCTGATCCAGCGCCAGGACGGGCTGCAATGGGTGCCGCTGACGCTGTCGGGCGACAAGGACAAGCAGCCGGGTTAGACCCGAGGCGAATTGGCGGAATGCGCTACGCTTTTCCGCCCTACGCTGCTTCGTAGGGCGGAAAAGCGTAGCGCATTCCGCCTCTTGCTATCCAGCCGTCGCGCGGGCCTCGGCCTGCCATTCCCGCAGCCATTCGCCGAGCCGTTGCCCACCATCCTTGGGCGGCGTCGTCACCGCGTGCCAGGCCAGATAGGCATCGCCTTCCGCTCCCAGCAGCAACACGCCATCCATCGCCTTGGAACGGCGTAGCGCCTCCAGCGCCTGTTGCGGCGTCTGCACGATCGGCCCGGCGACATTCAGCGACGTGTTCACCGACACCTCGACGTCGCAGCGCCTTCCCATCGCCTTCAGATAGGCGTGGGTGAACGGATCGGTGTCCTCGCGCACGATCTGGATGCGGCTGGTGCCGTCCCGGTGGATCACCGCCGGGATATGGCGAATGGTCTCCGGTCGGGGGCGGACGGTCAGCACCATGTAGTTGTAAGCGTTGTACTCGTCATCGGACGCACCGTCCTGCAGCTCGAACCAGCGATGCGCGGCTTCGAGGGTGAGCATCGGCGCCAGCGGACGGAACGGTTCGCGGAATTTCACCAGCCGGTTGATGGTTTCCAGGGTCCTGGGATTGCAGGGATTGGCCAGGATCGAGCGATGCCCCAGCGCACGGGGGCCCGTCTCGGCGGCACCCTGGAACAGGCCCAGCACGCCATCGCGCGAGATGCAGTAGGCGAGCAGATCGGCAATGCGCTCGCGGCCGGCGCGATCGGATGTGTCGCCCAGAGGCGCCCAGGCGATCTCATCGGTTCCCCGCAGTGCCGCCTCGATCTCGTCGCTGGACGCGGCCACGCCGCAATAGAAAGTGTGGCGCAATTTCGCTCCGAGCGGCGCACCGTTTGCCAGTGCGAAGTGATACGCCGCGCCGACCGCCACGCCGGAATCACCCGGCACCGGCGGCACCCAGACATGCAAGCCCTCGAAGCGGTCCATCAGCCGCATATTGGCGATCGCGTTCAGCGCCGTGCCGCCAGTGAGCACGAGCCTGCTGCTGCCGGTGGTGCGGATCAGGTGGCCGATGATGTGGAACAGCGCGTCCTCGAACACGAGCTGGGTGGCCGCGGCCTTGTCGAACCGCTCCCGCGCATCGACCGTGTCAGCGCCGATGTCCACACGCATGACCGCGTCCGGATTCCACATTGCTGCGAGCGGGATGGGCGGGCCCAGGATGTCGTGCAGTGCCGGCGTATAGGGGCGGACCTGCAGGCTGCGCGGCCAGTTGGCCAGGGCGCGGTTGAGCCGCACGGTGCCGTCGTTGGCGAAATGGAACAGCTCACGCAGCTGGCGATAATACGGGTTGGTCAGCCGCTCGCCGTCGCCCCAGGCGGCGGAGCCCATGTAGCGGCCCTCGCTGCTGAGGATCGTCCAGCCGCCCTGCGTCGAGCTGATCATGCTGTAGAAGCCGCCGAGCGAATCGAAGATGTCGCGGTTGCGGTAGACCAGCCTGACCGTGTCGCCCCGCGCGAGGTAGAGCGAGATCGCCCCGTCGTCGCCGATGCCGTCGAGCACGCCGATCATCACCGGCTCGTCGCTGCCGGCGAACGGCGACACCGCGTAGGAGAAATACGCGTGGTTGCAGTGATGCCGCATGCCGATGATCGGCATGGCATGGTCCAGACCCAGTTGCCGCCCGAGGTGGTTGGGTGCCTTGAATGCGCGCGTGATGTGCCGCGCGTTCATCGGCGCGAAGTTCGCCGGATCGAGGAAGATGCGGCTGGCCGGCAGTTCCTCGACGATGCTGCGCAGCAATGTCGCGGCGAGCGTGATGTAATCCCAGCTCGCCACGAAGGCGTGGATCTGCCCGGCGTCGATGCCAAGCCTGGCCATCATCGTCAGCAGGGCATTCAGGCTCTGTTCGGGATAGGAGGTGCAATGCCTGATCCCGCTGTAGCGTTCCTCCTCATTGTTGCAGATCAACCGCACGCCCTCGTCGCGCGACACTTCGACCAGCGCGACGCCGCTGTTGTGGCCCGCGGGTCCGATGCCGGCGAGGTAGACATGCTCGCCGCGGCGGAGTTTTTCCGCGAAGGCAGCGCCACGCTCGCGCGCGTAGGCGCTGTCCGGCGCATGGAACCCGTGGCGCGCGGCGTATGCCGTCAGCAGCGGGCGGCCGACCCGCTCGGCCAGCGCACCGAGCCACGGGTGCGTCGGACCGGATCGCCCCCAGATCACAGCGCGATGCGGGTCTTCGGCAACTCGATCGCCTCGTAGTCGGCGCGGATGCTTTCGCCGTCCTGTTCCAGCAGCCCTGCTTCGGCCAGCGCCTTCACGTCCTCATGCACCCGCTTGTAGTCGCGGCCCAGCGCACGGGCGAGTGCGCGGATGCTCTGTTCGGGATGCTGGTGCACGTGACGCAGCAGTTCGTAGCGTTTCGGCGTCAGCACGTTGAACAGGGCCTGCCAGTTCTCGAATGACAGATGGTGCGACTCGACCGACTCACCGCGCTCGAAACGGGCCACGTCGTCCAGGATGCGCTTGTTCAGATCGCGCAGCGTGTCCCCGACGTGCAGCCGGAGGTTCTGCTTGATCCGCATCGGTTTGTTCATGCCTCACCCTTTCGACGTCGGCAGCGAAATCGGCCAGCAGGCGTTCCAGCGAGCGGAACAGGTAAGCAGTCTCCACGTCGCCGATATGCCGGTGATCTCCCTTGCTACGTTCATTGTCGTAGCCGACGCGTCTCTCTCCATTCACAATATAGGCCAAGCTGTACTTGTAGCGATGCTGACTGGGCGGCGCCGGGCTGGACACCTGCCACACTCTCATCTCGACGAAGGAGCCGTCCTGGTAAGTCTCGCGCCCTCCGACCAGCAGCGTGGCTCGGCATGGGTCCAATTTGCCATCACTAGGTGATGGCGTCAAATGCCATCAGGAGATGCCGACGATCTCCTCCCGCCGATACCCCTGCGCGAACAGCAAGGCCCTCAGATCGGCATGATCCACCCGCGCCCGCGCTTCCGCCGCGACGATCGGCTTGGCGCGGAACGCGACGCCGAGGCCGGCGGCGCGCAGCATATCGAGATCGTTGGCGCCGTCGCCCACCGCCAGAGTCGCCGACATCGGCAACCCCCGCTCCGCCGCGAGCCGCGTCAGCGTCGCCAGCTTGGCGTCGCGATCCAGGATCGGCTCGGCGACCCGACCGGTCAGCGCCGCGCCGTCATCCAGCAGCACGTTGGACCGGTGAACGTCGAACCCCGCCAGCGCGGCGACGCGGCTGGTGAAGAAGGTGAAGCCACCCGACACCAGAGCGGTGTAAGCGCCATGCGCGCGCATCGTGGCGACGAGCTCGCGCGCACCGGCGGTAAGGCGGACGCGCTCCCAGGTCCTCTCCAGTGCGTTCACAGGCAGGCCCTTCAGCATCGCCACGCGTTCGCGCAAAGCCGCCTTGAAGTCCAGCTCACCATTCATCGCTCGGGCCGTGATGGCCGAGATGCGTTGCTTCAGTCCGGCGAAGTCCCCCAGCTCGTCGAGCGTCTCGCTGGTGACGATGGTGCTGTCCATGTCGGCGATCAGCAGGGTCTTGCGGCGTCCCTCCGCCGCGGTGGCGATGGCGTCGATCGGCGCGCCGTCCAGCGCCGCGCGCACGGCGTCCATGTCGGGGACGGCGGCGAGGGGTATGTCGGCGGCCTCGCCGGGTGACAGGATGATCGGTTCGCTGCCGGCGACCGCGTCGCACACGCGGGCAATGATGGAGGGCAAAAGTGACGTGGCGGCGCGGTCGGCGACGAGGGTGAGGACGTGGGGCATGACGCGGCGCTATGTGGCAGCGGGTTAATGCGGGCGCAAGCGTGGCGTGGTGCAGGCGCTCCGGGGTGCATCACAACGGTCACCATACTCGCCGGGGTCACGAACGGCATGGGGCGTGTCGACCTTCGCGCCGAGCGCCGTGCGTCCTTGGTGTACATGGCCTGCCCCCGGACTTGATCCGGGGGCCACCCCGTCTATCGCAAACCCGAACTGCTGGCGGAACGCCCCAATCAGATCTGGTCCTGGGACATCGCCAAGCTGATGGGGCCAACCAAATGGAGCTACTTCTATCTCTACGTCATCCTCGACATCTTCAGCCGCCGCGTGGTCGGCTGGTGCGTGGCCGATGCTGAAAGCGCAGGCCTGTTCAGGCCGCTGTTCGACGACGCGATCGCAAAGCATCGGGTGCCGCCCGGCCAGCTCACCCTGCATGCGGATCGCGGCGGCCCGATGAAGGCCAAGCCTGCCCCGGAGCCTGCCCCCGGACTTGATCCGGAGGAAGGCGGGGGGCCACCGCCCTGCTGCTCGCCGATCTCGGCGTCACCCGCTCGCACAACCGGCCGCATACCTCCAACGACAATCCGTTCTCCGAAAGCCACTTCAAGACCCTGAAGTACCAGCCGCGGTTCCCCCAGCGCTTTGGTTGCATCGAGGATGCCAAAAGCTTCTGCCGGCGCTTCTTCGAATGGTACAATCAAGACCATCACCACGCCGATATCGGCCTCATGACACCGGACCAGGTGCATTACGATCAGACCGATGCCGTCTACGCGGCTCGCCAGCACACGCTCGATCGCGCGTTCCGCGAGAACCGCGAGCGCTTTGTGAACAAGCCGCCAACACCGCCCACCAAACCAACCGCAGCTTGGATCAATCCACCAGCGGAACCGACAAAGATCCGAGCCTAAATGCCGACCTCGGCTGTATCAAAGTCGTTGACACGTTCCGTGGTGCGAGGAGCAAAGCGACGAAGCAAGCTCGGGGTGAGTGCGCACCGACCACGGGGATTGCTGCGCCGTCGGCTCGCAATGTCAGCCGCCCGCACTCTCCGATCCGGCGCCGTCCTCCAGCACCGCAAGAGCCTCGTCGGGGCCGACCAGGATTTCCACCAGTCGAACCTTGTCGACCAGGCCAAGCATTCCTTCGAGGTCCAAGGTCTTCACAGTCGCAGCCGTCTCGTGCAGCAGCGTGTCGTAAAGCTCGGCACTGCCAACGCGACGCGCTTCGCTCTCCAGTGCCCGAAGATTCCGGGCAGTCGCCTCAAGAGCGGCCATTACCGCCGAATCCGGCCTGTGGCCCATAGTGTCCAGCTTCTCGACGAACTCGCTGGCGAGCCCGTTGGCAAAGCGTGTGCGACAGCTTGCATCCAGCCGCTGACGAATCGCCACCTCGCGTTGCGCGGCCGCAGTGGCGCTGCCGGAGGTTCGCAACCCGCGGAGGAGAGCGTTGATCTGCCGCACTTCGGCGGCCGAATCCGCGAGTGAGCTGTCGACCACCAGAGCCTCGACACCACCCGAATCCTCGATGCGCGCCAGCAGGACGGCACGCGCCTGTGTGGTGGCCGGGCGAAGCCGTGCCTCACCGGCTGTCACTCCGGTCAGCTCGCCGCGATCCAACAACGGGCCGCTCTGTGGCAGCCTCGAGAGCAGCAGCACGACGACCATGGCAAGCACGGTCGGGCCTTGGTTTGCCGCCGCAAGCAGGATCGGGCGCAGCGAAGTGAACTCCAGCGTTACGCCGAGCTCGGCCTCCGAGCGAATGGCTTCCACCGCCAGCACCTGCTCCAGCACGTCTGCCACACCGCGCGCCAGTGGCGCGAACACCTCGCCCGGCAGGCCGGTTTTGCCCCATCCTTCCGGCTGCGTCGCTACGGCCAGAATGCGAGCCGCCGCCGGCCACAGCATGCTGCCGACCAGCGCGGAGATCGACGCGTCCGCCGTTGTGCGGTTCTCGATCGCCGCCTCGATCGGATGGCCATCCAACCCCATGCCAGCTCGCACCATCGCAGAAAAAATTGCCAGGCATGTGCGCGGGATCGTCGGGTCGCCCGGGCGCCAGCGTGCGGTCGGCACGATCAGCGGATTCAATGGCATGAAGAGCAACCGGCTCCAGCGCAAGGGCCGGTTTGGTCGCAGCTGCGCCAGCCGCGGCCGCAGCGGAGCAATGACTTCGTCCGCGGCGCCGCGTGTCTCCAAGGCATCGATCGCCGCCACCACCTGCGTGATCTGCGCGCTGCGCGCCTTGGCCAGGCTGTCCTGCAGCACGCGGAACTCAGGCGACCGCAGCACGGGATGGGTCGGTTGCATGGGCGGCAGTCTCCGCTGTCAGATCGCCAGTGCGCGCAGTCGTTCGTTGCGAGCAGCCAGGCCGAGGCCGGTCGCATCGCTCCGCCTGGTTGCGTCGAGCCCAATGGTGCGGCGGTTCTCCGCACTCGCTCCCGGCAAAGCCATCCACTCCGATACCTCCCGGGGCAGGTTGGGCACCAATCGCGCCATTTCTGCCAGGATCCCATGCCGATTGGCCGGACCGTCGGCGCACTGCCAGAGCAGGCACACCTGTTCCCACCCATCCAGCAGCCATTCCGGTTGGCTGATGCGGCGTGTGACCAGTTCGGGAGCCTTGGCGAAGGCGCGCAGCAGGCCGACCGGGTCCCCGATCAAGCCATGGGCCGCCGCCAGGGCTGCATCTGCTGCCGCCCCCGTAAGCTCGGCTGCACACAGAACCATGTCCGCCAGGTCTGCATTGGTGTCCGGGATATTGTCGCAAAGCCACAGGTTGAGTTCCTGGGCAAGCGTTGCGAGACGCTTGACCATTCGTGCTGCACGCCCCGCGGTTGGCTGTCCCGGCAGGCCGACTGGAAGCAATGCCTCGACGAGTGTCGTCAGGTCCGCCGCCACCGATTGCGGATCGGTTCCCAGCAGGGGAGCGAGGCGCTCAGCCATCTGCCCTGCTTCCGCCGGCTCGTGGATCGGCGGTCCGAGCCGGCGTGTCAGCGCCGCCAGCAGCGCGGCTTCGGTTTGCCGCCGGTCCTGCTCGTCTGCGTCGGCCAGGGCGAGGGCGGCGGCCATGGCCTCCCGCCCGGCCAGGCCGATCGCGGCCACCTCGCGCGCCGCATCCCGCACGGAGGCAGGCGTGATGCTCGGGAGGACGGAGATTCTCTGATTGAGCCGCGCGTCGTGCACATTCGGCCGGCACAGCGCACGCAGATTGCTGCATGTCAGGACGTACACACCGCGGCCGCCGCTGGGGTTCAGCACGACCAGTTCGGTGCCGCCCGGCTCGGCCTCGCGGGCCCTCGTGCCTGCCAGCATCGGCGTGGTGAAGGGAACTGAGACGCCACGATCACGGAAGGTCGCTGGCAGGCCGTCGCCGACAGGGGGCAGCGCGGATGCCGGGGTGAGCGGGACGGTCATGGCTGCGCGGCATGATGCGCGGCTTGCATGAACGAGCGGTTTACGGACGGCGCGTGCGCTACGTAACCGGGAAATCGTCCAGCGCCGGGCGCCCGGTGACGTGGCGCCAATGGTGCCAGAGCAGCCGTGCCGCCAGCGCGCGCGCGGGCCGCCATGCATCGGCCAGGGCGCGCAATTCGGCCGGACCGGGGCGCGCCTGCAACCCCTTGAGATGCGCGGCGGACGCGGCCAGGGCGACATCGCCAGCCGGAAACACGTCGTGCCGGCCGAGCGCGAACAGCAGGTAGACCTCCGCCGTCCACCGGCCCAGGCCGCGCACCGAGGCGATCACCGCGATCGCCGCCTCGTCGTCCATGGCCGCGATGGCGACCGGATCCAGCGTGCCGTCCAGAAAGGCGGCGGCGAGCACGCGGGCATGGGCGATCTTCGGCCGCGACAGGCCGGCGGCGCGCAGCGACTCGTCGGACAGGGCCAGCAGCCCCGCCGGCTCCAGCGCCCCGCCGATGGCACGCAGCCTGCCCCAGATCGCCGCCGCCGCCTGGTTGCTGATCTGCTGTGCGACGATCGCCTGCAGCAGGCCGGGAAATCCCGGCGCGCGCGTGCGCCAGGGCAGCGGGCCGGCACGCGTCTCGATGCCGGCCAGGTCGGGATCGCCGGCGATCAGCCGGTCCAGCGCGGCGCGGGCGGCTTGCGGTGGATGCGGGAACGTCACGCCCGCCGTTCTACGCAATCAGCCGGCGCGGGTCACCCGGCCGCTGTGCGGGTCCATCGCGAACCGGGCGATCACGGAGCCCTCCGGTGTGGCAAGAGCGAACCCGATCGTGCCGTCGGACGCAGGCGCCACCTCGACCACCTTCCAGTTGTGGTTGCCGTTCCACAGCAGGAAGCCCTCGGCGATCTTCTGCACGTCGGCCGGGGCGAGCTGGCGATCCTGCTGCCGATAGACCAGCGCGAAGATCCCCGGTGCCACCGGTCCATGGTCGCCCATCTCCCGCCAGTGGTGCCCCCGCATCATCCAGCCCATCCAATGCGGGCGATGGGATGGCGGCGGGCCATCCAGGCCGGCGGGCGGGGGCGCCGGCTGGGCGTTGGCGATCAGCACGCCCGCGCCGATCCCGCCGATGGCCAGCACAGCCAATGCGCCGAGTATGGATTTTCGCATTCCCGTCTCCCAAATCGTGACCGCTATTCAGCGATGCGACACAAGATGGGCGGCGTTGATTGCGGTTATGTGTCAGGCACGCGACGAAGTGCGA
>JBGPND010000133.1:0-14171 GCA_041487355.1 Acetobacteraceae bacterium
CGTCCCAAGCAGGCTCGCGTCACCCGCGGAACTGCCCAGCAGCAACGGCGTCGTGACCACGCCCGTCGCCACCGTCTCGCCGATCCCGCCGGCCGCGCTCGCCGTCAGTGTCACCGACGTCGTGCCGGTGATCGAGCCGGGTATGCTGATGCTCGGCGCCGTCAGCGCGATCGCCGGCGAGCTGATCGTGCCGCTAACCGTCAGATTGCCGGCATCGATGATCGTCGCACTCGTGGTGGGGCTCACCGTGCCGACAACCGCGAGATCGATGCTGTCGTTCAGCGTGAAGCTGGTTGCGGCGACGTTGCCCAGGTTGCTGACCTTGTTCCCGGCATTCGACAGGTCAACGGCCGTGCCGCTGACACTCAGCGTGCCGATGTTGATCAGCGGCGCCCCCGCGCCGCCGATCGTTCCGCCCGACACAAGCCGGACCGGCAGGTTCTTGGCATCGAACGAGGCGACCGTGTTGATAGCGCCGGCGGTGATGGTGAAGCCGGAGATGGGGACGGTGACCCCGCCGAGCACGGCGTTGGTGGTCCCTACGCCGGCGAGCGAATCCAGCGCGCTGCCGGTTCCCAGCTTGAAGTTGCTGCCCACGGTATTGGGCGCGAACTCGAACGTGCCGCCGGTGATCGTTCCGGTGGCATTGATCGTCAGCGCATCGGCCTGGAATGACGCGAGCTTGGCGCCACCTGCCGCGACCGTGCCAGTGGCGCCGACGGTGATGCCGCCGCCGTTCGATGTCTGCAGATAGACGTTGCCCGATGACGTGAGCGCGCCGCTCACCGTCATCGCGCTGGTGTCGGTCAGCAGGAAGTCACCGATCGCGGTGAACTTGCCTACATTGACCACAGCGTTGTTGGTGCCGAGCAGGCTGACATTGCCGGTCACCGTTCCGGTCAGCGTCGAGGCGATGAGCGTCCCGGTGCTCGCCTCGATGACGTCGCCTGCGGAGGTGTTCAGATCCACCAGCGCGCCCGCCACGCCGAGCGAAGCATTGCCGTTCAGCGTGATGCCGGCATCGCCGGTCAAGGTGATCGCCGGAGCCTGCACGTCTGCCGCCGTCGCGAGCGTGATCGTGTCGCCGCCCAGCGTTATCGCCGTCGTCGCCGTGACCGAGCCGGTCACGTTGATCGCCGACCCACTGCCGGACGCTTCCACGTCAATATTGTTGGCGCTGAGCGGACCCGCGACCGTCAGGCTGCCGCCGACCTTCAGATCGAAGTCGCCGCCGCCCGTCACGGCATAACTGCCGACGTTGGCGATGGTGTTGTTCTTGCCGGCCTTGGTCACGTCGAACGAAGTGCTCGTGCCGGTCAGCGTGCCGACATTGGTCAGCGCGTCGCCCGCCGCCCCCTGCGTCACTCCGCCCGCGGTCTGCAGATCGAGCGTCGCGGCAATGCCGCCGGCTAGGTTGATGGGCCCAGCGATCGAGATTGCGTTCGATGTCGTTGTCAGCCCGGCCACGGGCACCGTCACCGCGCCGATGCGCAGGAGGTTCGCGCCGATCCGGCTCAGCGTCGCCTGCGACAACGACAGTCCGCCGGCTCCGCCCAGCGTCACCGCGGTGGCCGCCGTGTTCGGCGCCAGCTCGACGGTGCCGGCGGTGACTGTTCCGGGGGACGTTATGCTCAGCTTGTCGGCCTGCAATCCGGCGATGCCAGCCGCCCCGGCTGTGACAGTGCCGGTGACGGCAATGCCGGCTGCTTTGGACGTCTGCAGATAGACGTTGTTGCTGGCGGCGAGGGTGCCTGCCACGGTCACCGCGGCGGTGTTCGACAGCGCGAAGCTGCCGCCGGTCACGTTGTAATTGCTGATCGTGCCGATCGCGTTTGCCACCTCAATCAGCGTCGAGTCGCCGGCCACGCCCTTTCCGCTCTGCAGGAATGTCGACGTCAGCACGCCGCCGGCGGTTTGGCTCACGCCACCCTTGGTGATGTTGCTGAGGTCGAGCACCCCGGTGGTGATGGCGACCCCGTTCAGTGCAACGCCGCCATCGCCCTGCAGCGTGACCGTCCCGAGTGCCCCGGTCTTGAGGTCGCTGGCCAGCGAGATCTTGCCGTTGGAACCCGCGGTCAGGCCGGCATCGAGCACGATGAAGCCCGTGCCGGATGCGGTGATCCCCGATCCCGCGCCGATGGTGATGTCTCCGGTATTGGTCTGCAGGATCAGGCCGGCGTCGTTCTTCAGCGTGATCGGTGTCGTCGCATCGACCACGATCGCGGTCTTCGCCTGCAGGATGATGGTGCCGGTCAGCGAGTCGATTTCGCCGTTGGAGACCTGGTTCTTGGCGGTGTTGGGGTCGCCGAAGGCGATCGTGCCTGTGGCGTCGAGATTGGCATCCTGATCACCGCCGGTCTTGGCGGCGTTGATGAGTTCCAGATTGTCCGGATCGAGCAGGATCGTGCCGGTGATGCCCAGCGGTGCCGATACATCGATCGCGCCGGTCAGCGAGAATCCGGTGTCGCCCGACACCTCGACGAACCCGCCGTCGCCTCCGGACGGACCGCCCTTGGCGGTGATCGTGCCGGCCATGTTGGTGGACTTGGTGGACAGCACCACCACCCGTCCGCCATCGCCCTTGTCCGTGGCATTCGCGCTGATCTTGGCGCCGCGTTGGATCACCGTGTTGGCGGCGACCACGGTCGGCGTGACGCTCGGCCCGCCCTTGGCGCGATTGAGCGTCGTGCCGATCGCGATCACGCCGCCGCCGGCCTTGCCGGATGCATTGATCTGCGCGGTGGAGGCAACGACGACATTGCCAGTCGTGGCGACCTCGATCGCGCCGCCCTTGGTGCCGGGTGCGAAACCAGGCGCCGAAAGCTGGCCCTCGACGACGATCGATCCGCCGACGCCGTTCAGCGCCACGACGCCGGTCTGCTCGCCCATGCTCGCGGCGCGGATCGTCCCGCCGGCCTGCACGAGGTTCTGCACGATGCCATCAGCGGCACGCGCGGTGAGCTGCACCGTGCCGCCGTCGGCGATGATGACGCCGGAGTTGGTCACCAGCGCGGTCGCCGCATTGCCGTTCCTGTCGAGCGGCGTCTGCGTCACCTGATTTGTGACGTCGAGCGAGAGCAGCCCGTCGCCATACAGGTCGAGCGTGGCGGTCTTCGCGCCGGCCAGCACGACATGGCCGAGCTTCGCGGTGATCACGCCGGAATTGGCAACCTGCGGCGCCACCAGGGCGGCGAGGCCGGCTTCCCTGATGGTGATGTTGCCCTGGTTCTCGACGCGGGCGTTCGGGCTGCCCGGCTGGTCGAACTTCATGACTCCGGCCATGAAGTTCTGGTTGCTGATGCCGGAGGCGGTGACCAACAGCCCGTTGGCATTGACCTGCGCGCCCTTGTAGAAGGTCACGCCGGACTGGTTCACCAGGATGATCTGGCCGTTGGCGTCGATGTGTCCGGCGATCTGCGACGGATCGCCGCCGATGACGCGGTTCAGCGTGACCGAACTGGTCGCGGGCTGATTGAACGTGACGCTCTGCTGGCGGCCGACGTCGAAGGTCTTCCAGTCGATTGCGGCGCGCTGGGTGGACTGATTGATCCGCGTGTTGCTGCTGGTCTGGCTGATCGCGGCGGCGCCGGCGACGACGGCACCGAGCTTTGGCTGCGCATTCGGCGCGGGTTGCGCGTCGGCGGGCAGCGACAGGACCAGCATCACGGTCGCCTGCAGTGCCGTGCTCATCATCAGGGCGGGGCGCTTGCGGCGGACGACGCCGAGCAGCCGCACTTCGTTCCTGCGCCGAGCCTTCGCCATGACCACCCCTCCGTCGTCACGGGCATCGTCGCGATGCCCGTGTCTTGTCGTTCAGAAACGCGTCAGTACCCGCCAGTAGAATGCGCCGCCGTACAACGGCGAGACGCCGCTGCCAGGGCTGTTGCCGCCAGTCGGGAATCGGTTGAAGCGCGCGAGGCCCTCGAAATCGACCTCGGTGTAGCGCGTGATTTGCATCCGCACGCCGCCGCCCGCCGAATTGATCATCGCGGACTTGTCCGTCGACAGGTTCTGCCAGGTCTCGCCCCAGTCGTAGAACAGGTAGAACTGGGTGGAGATGTCCAGCGACTTGTCGAACACGCGCGTTTCGAAGCCGGTGTTGAGCTGTAGCTCGACAGTTGCCGCCAGCGCCTTGTCGCCCGGCACCTGGCCCGCGTAGTAGCCGCGGGTGAAGCGCGCGCCGCCGAGATAGAACTGCTCCGCCGGCGGCAGGATATTGCCGGACCATTGCCCGGTGAGCAGACCCATCAATGCCACACTGGCGCCTTCCCATGGGGAGAATAGGGTCTGCGTGCGGCTCGTTTCGAAGTTGATCTTGGTGAAGCCGGTCTGCTCGTCCTGGCGCGGTGCATTCGTCGCGATGCCGTTCGTCGTGGCACCCAGCAGCTTCATTCCCTCGGAGATCCGGACCGACAGCGCGTTGATCGCGGAGCGTTCGGCGCCCAGCAACGTATCCGACAGCGCGTAATCCTCGCCGAGACGCATGATGCGCAGCGCGTCATAACTCGACTGCAGGCGGATGCCGGACGTGGTGGTGCTGATGTTGGAATCCAATGCATCGAACGCGAGATAGACATTCAGCGTCTGCTGCCGCGAGCGGATCACCGGGTAGCTCGCCAGCGCGCCAAACACCGTTGTCGTGCCGTCATATCCCGACTGCCCGAGGCTGCCGGTCGGAATGGTCTTGCCGTAGCCGCCATAGACACGCGCCTTGAGCCCCGAGGCGCCGATGAACATCTCGGTGGAGGCCTGGCCGAAATTCTGGCTGTTCGGGAAGGTATGGTAGTAGGAGATCTCGGTCTTCTCGCCGAACTGCGTGAAGCTGTTGAAATCCAGCAAGCCGAGCATCTCGATCGGCCCGGTCTCGTTGAAGGCCCGGTTGTCGAGGGTGGCGAGGCCGGACACTGCCTGGCGGCTCACCTGGGCGATCAGGTTCAGCGCGCCGGGCTGATCGGGTGAGGGCTCCAGCACGGCGCGCAGACTGACTCCCGGCACGTCCTGCGCCAGCAGCAGGTAGCGCTCCAGCGTGACCGAATCGATCGGCTGCTTCTCGGTGAGCCGGTTGAGGAAGCGCAGCACCTGGGTGCCGGCCGGGCCGATATCGCCATCCAGCTTGACGCTGGCGATCCGCCCCTCGGTGATCACGAAGCGCAGCCGCCCGTTGGCATCGAGGTTCGCCGAGACGGTGGTGAGCACATAGCCGTCGGCGCGATAGCGTTGCAGGATCGCCTGACGCGCGGCGTCGATCTGCGGCAGCGGCACCGACGGCCCGACCAGGCCCGCGGTGAGCTGCACGATCTCAGGCTGCGGATAGGCGGTGACCCCCTCGACGTCGACGCTGCTGACCCGCACCGGCCGGTTTGGCATCTCGGCGCCCGGCGCCGATGGTGGCGGCATGACCGTGCCGGGCCCCACGGCAGGCGGCGCCGGCGGCAGGATGCGCGGAACTGGCGAACCCTGCGGCACCGGACTGGTGGCGGGAGGTGCCTGCGCCACTGCCGGCGCGGTTGCCGCAACCGCGCCCATTAGCATCAGTGCCGCGACAACGCATCGCATGGGTTGCGCAGTGAACTCCGTTTCCCGGCCTTGGCGCTGGCCGATTTCCCCAAGGTTCACGTTTCTGCCTTCCGCCCCGCGCGACCCCGAGGATCGCTCTGGACACAGCTTGGTGAAACGTTACAGGAGCGTCAATGACCATCACGGCCATCCTTGGGTGATTTCCGACCACTGGTGCAAATTCTCCACGATCAAATCTTGCGGCCGGCCCTGCAATGGCCGGTCTCGCCGGCGCCCCGGCCCGGATTCAGGCCATCAGGATCCAGCGGGGCCGACAACCAGGAAGCAGAGCGTGACCAGCAGAGGCGCGCCGGTTCCTGTCAGTCCAGCGCGTCGCGCAACTGGCGCTCGTAGTGGCGGTAGTATTTATCGGTGACCAGGTCGGTCTTCACCACCACGGCGACATCGGTCGTGTTGAACTGCCGATCGATCACCGCGCCGTCGCCGACGAATCCGCCCAGCCTCAGGTAGCCTTTTACCAGCGGCGGCAATTGCGCCAGCACGCGCTTGGGATCGAGCAGGCCCGGCGGCATGCGCCGCATGTCCACATAGCGGTGCGGCAGCGCGCGGGGACGCACCGCGGGCGGCGCCAGGTGGTTGTAGTAGAGGTAAGTGAGGTCCTGCGCCAGTGCATCCGGGTCGGTGCCGTGCAGGCTCGCGCAGCCGAACATCAGATCGATCCGATAATGGAACACGTAAGCCGCGATGCCACGCCACAGCAACTGCATGGCCACGCGGCTGCGATAGGCGGCATCGACGCAGTAGCGGCCGAGTTCCAGGATGCGACCCGGAAAATTCACGATCGGCGCAATGTCGTATTCGTCCGCCGAATAAAAGCGGCCGAGTTTCGCCGCCGCTTCCCGCTGGATCAGCCGATAGGTGCCGACGACCCCTTCGGCTCCGGTACCGATCGCATGATCGACCACCAGCAGGTGATCGGCGACCGCGTCGAACACGTCGCGGTCGCGCCGGCTGGCGGCGGTCGCCGCGTCGGACCTCGCCCCCATCTCCTGATAGAACACCCGGTAGCGGAGTGCCTGCACGGCGTCGATCTCCGCTTGCGTGGCGGCGATTCGCACACCGAGATTGCCTGCGCGGAGTTCGGCGAAAGGGAGGGTTTCGGTCGAGGCTGTCTGGAGTTTCTGCTCCACCGTCATCGCTCCGCCCTTCCCTGCACCATAGCCGGTTCGGCGGCGGATGCCACCTCGGATCCGCCGTGGCCTGCAAGGGCCGTGGCTGGACCTGATTGCTGGCCGGATCCGGCCAGCCGCCGCGGCGCATGCTGCCGCCCCGCCCTGTCGCGCCGTGCCACCGCCGGGTCACGCCGGCGGCCGAACAGCTCCAGACGGAGCGAGACCAGATCGAAGCCGAGCCGCTCGGCAATGGTCTGCATCAATCGCTCGTATTCGGGGTCCTGAAACTCGATGACCTTGCCGGTATCGACGTCGATCAGGTGGTAGTGGTGACCGTGCTCCGTCGGCTCGTAGCGCGCGCGGCCGCCGCCGAAATCGCGGCGTTCCAGGATCCCCTTCTCCTCCAGCAGACGCACCGTCCGGTAGACGGTGGCGATGGAGATGCGGGCATCGAGCGCGGCGGCACGGCGATACAGTTCCTCGACATCGGGATGGTCGGAAGCCTCCGACAGGACGCGGGCGATGACGCGACGCTGCCCGGTCATCTTGAGGCCTCGTTCGACGCACAGGCGCTCGATGCGCGATTCCATCGGATCCCTTGCGATCAACCCAGCCGCCTGGTCACCCAGGCCAGCCCCCCGAAATGCGCAACAGGGGAGCCAGTAGCCCGCCGGCGCCGTCCACGTCGGGACAGCCGTCCGCGGGCGTGCACCGGCGTAGCCGATCAGGGTCGGACCTGTCCAATGTCTCGCTCAGGCGGCACGCCGCCCGGGAGCAGCTACCGCCGTCCGCCGCCGCGGGGCTTGGTGCCGAGGCCGATCTTCTTGGCCAGCGAGGACCGTTGCTTGGCATAGTCCGGCGCCACCATCGGATAGTCGGGCGTCAAACCCCAGCGCTCCCGGTATTGCTCCGGTGTCAAATTGTAACCCGTCTTCAGATGCCGTTTCAGCATCTTGAGCTGCTTGCCGTCCTCGAGGCAGACAATATGGTCCGAAAAGACGGATTTCTTCACCGGCACCGCCGGCTGCGGCCTTTCCGGCTGGACCGGTTCCTTGCCGACACCGGCCAGCGTCTTGTAGACCTCCTGAATCAGGGACGGCAGCGCATCCGGCGAAACGGAATTGTTTGATACATGCGCCGAGACGATTTGCGCCGTCAGTCCCAGAACGTTGGTGCTTGCTGGTTGCTCGGCCATTGCAGTTCCTTCCAAGGCGGATGACTTTCGCCATATAGGAGCGCTGCAGGCCGTTTCGCAATGGATATTCGGAACTTCAAGAAGCCGTTAATAACATGACAGACAAGCAAGCCGCCGATCATGAACTGGACATCACCGGCGAAGTCTGCCCGATGACCTTCGTGCGCACCCGGCTTGCGCTCGACCGCATGACTCCGGGCCAGACGTTGCTGGTACGGCTGCGCGGCGAAGAACCACTGCGCAACGTGCCGCGCACCGCCCGCGAACAGGGCCACGAAGTGCTTTCATTGGAAACCGGTGCCGACGGCGTCAGCCGGCTGCTTCTGCGGCGCGGCGGCTGAAGCGAAAGCCTGCTCTCGGGCTCGACCCGAGGAGCCTGCCCCCGGGCGCAGCCAACAGCGTAGACCCGGGGAGCCTGCCCTCGGGCTCGAGCCGAGGGTCACAAAAGAGTCACGCGCAATACGATCGCATCGCTGCCGTCGGCATAGTAACGGCGCCGCTGCCCCACCTCGGCGAAGCCTGCTCGCCGGTACAGCGCCCGCGCCGCGGCGTTGGCAGTGGCAACCTCAAGCAAAAGCGCCGTGGCACCACGCGCGCGCGCCTCTGCCATGGCGACACGCAGCAACTCAGTCGCAATGCCTTGCCGGCGCGCACCGGGTGCGACGGCCAGGGTAAGCACCTCCGCATCCTCTGCTGCGGCACGCGCGAGCAGCATCCCGCCGCGCCCGTCCACGAATCCGAATGCGCCCGGCAGCGCAAGCTGCAGCGAGATGGCGCCCTCACCCCACGACTCGGGAGGCGGAAACGCCGCCGCATGAATGGCCGCCAGTATGGCTGCATGCGCCTGGGTGGCGCGCTGAACCGGTTCGGTCATGCTGCCGGGGGGGGCCGCAATCCGCCGGCGGGGAGCTTCGCTTCCGGCGGATCGACATAGAGCGGCTGCGCCGGCAAGGGCGGCAGCATCCCCCTGAACCGCCGCTCGCCGACCACCGCGATGTGCCGAGCCAGAGGCAGCCGAGCGTCGGTCAGCATGACGTCGGCGTCGCGCGCCGCCAGCCGGGAGGCCACCGCGATCGCCGCGTCACCCGCCACCGCCACCTTGCCCTCCGGCAGGGGCAGTGCATCCAGCGGGAAAGCGGCAATCGCGCCATCCCGCTCCAAGAAGACCCTCCCCCGTTTGCTGTCGATCGCCGACCAGAGGCGGCGGTCCCCGAGATGCGGCAGCGAATCGGCCAGGGCTTCGCCGACCGTGACCCCGACCACCGGTATGCCGGCCGCAAGCGCGATGCCATGCGCCAGAGCCAGCCCGGCCCGGATGCCGGTGAAGCTCCCCGGGCCCACGGTCACCGCGACCAGATCGAGTGCTGTCGCGCGCAACTTCGCCTCGTCCAGCACCGCGCTCGCCATCACCGGCAGCAGCGCGGCGTGGCCGCGCACAGCGTCCGCGTGCCGCAAGGCAAGCGTCTGCTGATCCACGACGACGGCGGCAGCGCACCGCCACAGAGCGGCATCGAGGGCCAGTACTCGCATAGCCGCGTTATCCGACCTATACCATTTCCTGACAGGAATGACCCTTCGACGCCACCCCTGTCGTCATGGCCGGGCCTGTCCCGGCCATCGATACCGGCCCGGGGCCGCGACCGTTGGCCGGGACCGGCCCGGCCATGACGACAGGGGTGGCGAGGAATGAGTCACCATCAACATGATGGACGTGAGCAAAGCCTTACAGCAGCACGCAGGCTTCGTCGAAGTCGAGCCGCGGGGAGCGTGGGAACAGCCCGGCGGGATCACCGTGGCCGAGATTGCACAGGAAATTCGATCGCCAGCCACGATCGGCCAGGAACAACTCGTCCACCATCGCATTGTCGAAGCCCGACATCGCCCCGGTGTCGAGCCCGACGGCACGCGCCGCCAGAATCAGATAGGCACCCTGCAGCGTGCCGTTGCGGAATGCCGTGGTCGCAGCCAGCGAATCGTTGCTGGTGAACCAGGAACGGGCTTCCAGGTTGTGCGGGAACAGCTTCGGCAGCTTTTCGTAGAATTTCGGGTCGTAGGCCACGATCGCCGTCACCGGCGCGGCCATCGTCTTCTCCAGATTCCCGCTCGACAGTGCCGGCGCCAGCTTCTGCTTCGCCTCCTGCGTGCGCAGGAACAGGAAGCGCGCCGGCGAGCAGTTGGCCGAGGTCGGGCCCATCTTCAGGATATCGTGCAGTGCCCGCAGCTCGTCGTCGGTGACCGGCTGGTCCGTGAACTTGTTATGGGTCCGCGCCTCGCGGAACAGCAGGTCGAGCCCGGCGGCGTCCAGCGTCATGATGATGTCTCCTTGCGATCGTTCGATATCAAACGATTGGCGCGCAAGATGGGCAGCCTCAGAAGGGACGTCAAGCCGCCGGCGAAACGCTCAGAGGTCGACCTGCTCCACGCCGACGACCTCTGGCACGTAGTGGCGCAGCATGTTCTCGATGCCGTGCTTCAGCGTCGCGCGGGACGAAGGGCAGCCCGAGCAGGAGCCCTGCATGTGCAGCTTCACGATGCCCTCGCGATAGCCGCGGAACACGATGTCGCCGCCGTCGCCGGCCACCGCCGGGCGCACGCGCGTGTCCAGCAGCTCCTTGATCTGCGCGACGATTTCCTGGTCCTCCGGCGCGACATCTTCGTCCTGGTCGGCTTCGGCGCCGCCCTCGATCACCGGACGCCCCGCGACGAAGTGCTCCATGACCGCTGCCAGCACCTGCGGCTTCAGGGCCTGCCAGGAGACATCGCCGCTCTTCGTCACCGTGATGAAATCGCCACCGAGGAAAACGCGCGCCACGCCTGGCAGATCGAACAGCGCGCTCGCCAGCGGGCTGCGCGCGGCGGATGCGGGAGAGGCGAAGTCCGCCGTCGCCGTCTCCATGACGTAGCGGCCGGGCAGGAACTTCAGGGTAGCGGGATTCGGCGTGTCTTCGGTCTCGATGAACATGAAGCTGGCCTGCTCTGCTGGTGAACGGGAAACCGGACCGCCCAGGTCCGGTCGGTGGGCGTTACATCGGCCGGATCGGCCGGAATGACAAGGGGTGGTCGCTTCGGCACCGCGAGATGGACGGTGACCATCAATCCGGCAGATGACTTCGATCTGCATAAACCGTTTCCGCCAATCCGCGGCAGGCCCCAATTGCCAGCCGACGGAGGCGAAGATGCAGCAGTTCAGCACATGGCGGGCAGCGATCGCCGGGCTGTCGGCAAGCCTGGTCCGCATCGGGCTGCGCCGCTTCGCCTACACGCCGCTGATTCCGCCGCTGATCGAGGCGCGGCGGTTCGCGCCGTCGCAGGTGGCGTATCTCGGCGCTGCCAATCTCGCGGGTTACCTGGCGGGTGCGCTGCTGCTCCGCACCGGCCTATAGCGGGTTCAGGGTGACCGGAAACGCAAGCAAGCCTCGCTAATCGTGATGGGTATCGCTGCGCTCAACCCATCCTACAGGGTACAGGCTATAGGCTGCGGCTGCGGCGTAGGATGGGTTGAGCAGAGCGAAACCCATCATTCGGACGAGATTCCAGTCATCCTGAAACTGCTCTAGCCGCTGCCTGGTGCGGCCTCGGCATCGTCTCGAGCCTGCTGACAGTCCTGGCCTGGGGCGGTTGGCCGCGCGCGGAGGCGAGCGGCGGCGAGACGAAGCCCCTGTCGCCCGGTCGGCGGTGCCGCTGTATGGGCGCTGCTCGCCGGCCGTCAGTCGGCAGCGGCCAAGACACCGCCCATGCGGCCATCCTCGGCATAGGCGTGCACCGCCTGGGCGAAATGCTCGAAAATCCGCCGGGAGACGATGTCGGTCTGCCAGTCGTTTTCCGGGTGCCATTGCACCCCGACGGCGAAACCAGGCACCGGACCGGCGGCCGTGGCAACGACATTCACCGCCTCGATCGTCCCGTCCGATGCGGTGCCTTCCACCACGACACCCGGCGCGAGCTTGTCGACGCCCTGGTTGTGCAGCGAGTTCACCGCGATCTCGGTGGTGCCGGCCAGGCGATGCAGCCAGCCGCCCGGGGTGATGCGAATGCTATGCGCCTTGCCGATTCGCACTTCCCGCGATGCCACCATCGGCGAGGAATGGTCGATCCTGTCGGGCAGGTCCTGCAGCCTTTGATGCAGCGAGCCGCCAAGCGCCACGTTCAGTTCCTGGAAGCCGCGGCAGATCGCCAGGACCGGAACGCCGCGCGCCACGGCGGCACGGATCAGCGGCAGCGTGGTGCCGTCCCGCGCCGGGTCCTCCGGCGTGCCCTCGGCGTGCGGCGGGCCGCTGTACAGGCTGGGCTGCACGTTGGACCGGCTGCCGGTGAGGATGATCCCGTCCAGCCGCTCGAGCAGGGTTTCGATGTCGGCAGTGGGGCCATTGGCCGGGATCAGCACCGGCACTGCACCCACGATATGGTCGGTCGCCTCGACATAGGTGTTGGACGCGGCATGGTTCGGCATGCCGAAAATGCCGAACTGCTTGGTGCAGCAGCTTATGCCGACGAGCGGCTTGACAACCCGCATGGACCTCATGTCGGAGGATAATGTTCGATTTCTGCGGCAAAATGAAGACACTTTGTGCGATGGCCGGCATGTCCCGACCGCAAGGATTGCCGCCGGCCCGCCGCTCCGGGTCAGCCGCTCTGGGGATTGAGGAAGCGCGGGTCGATGAATTCGAACAGCTTCGGGTCGAATTGGCCGCCGGTTTCAGCGTTGTAGAGCGTCACCCGCGTCTCCTGGCGCTGGGCGTCCAGCACCGTCCATTGCCGCAGCGTGAGCGGATTGTCCGCGAAGATCAGGGTCAGGGTGCCGTCGCCCGGCGAGGCGGTGCGCACCAGGCTCACCTGGATCTGCCCGGGCAGAAGCTGCATGCCGGTCACCGTCACGTCGCCTGTCAGGCGGACATTGTCCGCCAGCAGCATCCCCAGCGGCGTCTGCGACAGCGGGATATTGCTGGTCTGGTTCAATGACTTGTCATGGAACACCACCAGCCCGTGGCCGGCCACCAGCAGCAGCGGGCTCGGCGGGTCATACTGGAAGCGCATGCGCCCGGGCCGCTCCAGCCAGACTGTCCCCTGGGCGATCGCCCCGTTCGGCGCCACCTGCAGGAAGTGCGCCTTCAGCGTCCTGAGGCTGTCGAGATAGGTCTCGATTCGCCCCAGATCGGCGCGGTCCTGCGGCGTCGGCTGAAAGCGGGGCTGCGCCCGAACATGGGGCGAGGCGAGCAGCAGCGGGGCAAGCGACAGGCGAAGCAGATCACGTCGGTTCATGCCGCGGATGTGGCGCCGATCCGTCCGGTTTGCAAATCCATCCCACGCTCTTGGCATGCAAGTTCCGCCAGCGCAGGATTCCGTCACCCCTGCAACGGAGCGAATCCCATGGTCGCCGTCGTCCACAACCTCACCTCCAGCGAGACGGAAGCCGAGGAATGGCGGCTGCGTTGCGACATGGCAGCGGTGTTCCGTGTCTGCGCGCGGCTCGGCTGGAACGAGCAGATCGGCAACCACAATTCACTGATGCTGCCGCGGCATTCACGCGACGACGCGCCTCTGTTCCTGATCAACCCGCGAGGCCACCTGTTCCAGGAGCTCACCGCCAGTTCGCTCATCGTCTGCGATCTCGACGGCCGCGTGCTGCGCGGCAAGGGCGAGCTGCGCAAGGTGGCGTTCCACATCCATGCGCGCATCCATCTGAAGAAGCCGGATGCGGCGTGCATCGTTCACGTGCACCCGCAGTACCTCACCGCGCTCTCGATGCTGGAGCAGCCGGAGTTCGCGCTGGCGCACCACAACAATCTGATCCTGAACGACCGCGTGGTATTCGACAACGAGGCGACCGCGCCGGTGGACGACAACGCGGAGGGCGACCGCATCGCCGACCTGATGGGCGACAGGACGATCATGGTGATGGGCGCGCATGGTGTGACGGTCGTGGGTGCGACGGTGCACGAGGCGTTCGACGAGTGCTATTCCGCCGAGCGTACCTGCATGTACCAGATGACGGCGATGATGACGGGGCGGAAGCTGCGCGCTCTGCCCGAGAGTTCACGCCGGCGGTGGAATGGGCCCTGGGGCCAGAAGGTGGACGCGCGCATGCATCTCGACGCCTGGCGCCGCATCCTGGATCGCGAGGAGTCCGACTACGCGAGCTGAGCGAAAACCGGCATCGAAGAAAAGGATCCCCGCAGAGTTCGCCAGCGGCCGAGGGGCCGCACCCCGGTGGGGCCCCGCGGCCGCTGGCGAACTCTGGGGTGAATCTTTCCCGACGGGTCATGGCGGGCCGCGGCGCGCTCGCGGGA